>NZ_SSBM01000009.1:0-262296 GCF_004795115.1 Streptomyces sp. A0592 | reverse complement strand
AAGGCCCCCGACAACGTCGTGGACAAGATCAAGGGCCGGCTGGCCAAGGCCGAGGCGGACATCGCCCGGATCCAGGCCCAGCTGGAGACGCTGCCCGCGGCGTAGCCCCTCGTACGACGGCGAAGGCCCCCTCCACCGGATGACCGGTGGAGGGGGCCTTCGCCGTAGGCGGGGCCGTTCCGGGCCTCACAGCAGCCGGTCGCCGAACTGTGCCGCGACCAGCCCGGCCACCGCCGCGTAGGCCGCCAGGGTCGCGAAGGCGCCGATGCCGAGCAGCATGTTGGGCAAGCCCAGCAGGTTGCCCTGCCAGGTGGTCATCACGTCGCCGCGGCCGAGGACGGCGCTGACGTTGCAGCCCGGCACGAAGAGCGGGTCCTCCCCGGTGGGCGGTCGTTCCGGTCGTCATTCCTCCGAGGCCAGGAGCGGGGGCGGGCCAGGGGGAGGGGCGCAGGGTCGCGGGCTGCCGGGACCTCCGGCCTGTCCGAAGTGCCCTAAATCACTCCGTTTCTCTGTCGGCCGGATCTCATCCGCGGCACCGACCACGGATGATGGAGGGCATGCACGTCAAGCCCGTCGCCCCGGTGTTCCACCGTTGCGTGGCCGCCGGCCGTCGGCTGGCCGACACCCGGGCCGGTTCGCCGCGGGCGGTCGACGTGCTCACCGCACTGGGCTGCCTCGGGCTGATGGCCCTCGACCTGCCGGGGCTCGCCGCCGCCGACAACTCGCTGAGCGGACCCGCCGCGGCCGTCGTGCTCGCCCTGGGGTGCGCGACGCTGCTGGTGCGCCGCCGGCTGCCCTGGATCTCGTACCTGGCGGCGCTGCTGTTCATCGGATGGCTCCACGAGCTGACCCTGGTCCAGTTCGCGCTCTACTCGGTCGGCCGCTTCCGCGGGCGCCGGGCGGGGATCCTGGCGACGCTCGGGTACATCGCCTTCGCACTCGTCATGTTCTGGGTACCGGGCTGGCCGGAGCCGCAGGGGCAGACCCTCAGCGGCTTCCTCAGCATCGTCGTGCCCATCGGCGCGCTCGCCTCGGCGGTGGGCATCGCCGCCTACCGGCACGATCTGGTGCGCGAGCTGACCCTCCGGCGGGCCGAGTCCGCCGTGTTCCGGGCCGTCCAGCAGGAACGCGTCTCCGTCGCCCGCGACGTGCACGACTTCGTCGGGCGGGAGCTGACCCTGCTGACCGTGCGGTCCGAGGTGCTCTCGGTACGGGCGCGCGAGACGGCGCACGCGAAGGACTTCGAGGAGCTGGCCGACACCGCGCGCCGGGCCCACCTCGTGCTCAACGACATCATCGTGCAGCGGGGCGAACGGGCCTCGACCCCGGGGGTCGACGGGCTGCCGGCGCTGGCGGAGGAGAGCGGCCGGGCCGGATCGCCCGTCCGGCTGGCCATGGACGAGGGCGTGCACGGGCTGTCGCCGCTGCGGCAGGCGGCGGTCTACCGGGTGGTGCAGGAGTGCCTGACCAACGCCGCCAAGCATGCGCACGGCGAGACCATCGAGGTGTCGATCACGGCGGACGGCCCGCGGCTGCGGATCGCCGTCAGCAACGCCCTGCCGGCCCGGACCCCGGGCCGGGCCCCCGTCTCGGCGGGCTCCGGCACGGCGAGCATGTCCGAGCGCGTCCGCAGCCTCGGCGGCACCCTGACGGCGACCCGCACGGACGCCACGTACGAGGTCGTCGCCACCCTGCCGCGACGTTAGACCCGGGCCGGGGTCAGCAGACCGTTCAGCGCGTCCAGGTCCTCCACGCAGCGGCCGGAGCCCCGCGCCACGCAGTCCAGCGGATCGTCGGCGACGAAGACCGGGATGCCGGTCGCGGAGGCCATGCGCAGGTCGAGTCCGGGCAGCAGGGCGCCGCCGCCGGTCAGGACGATGCCGTGCTCCATCACGTCGCCGGACAGCTCCGGCGGGCATTCCTCCAGCGTGCCGCGGACCGCCGCGATGATCGCCTCGACGGGCTCGTCGAGGGCGGCGCGCACGTCGGCCGCGCCCAGCCGGTGCGTCTTCGGCATCCCGCCGACCCTCTCGCGGCCGCGCACGGTGAAGGTCGCCGTCTCCAGCTCGGGCCGGTCCGGCACCGGCCAGGCCGAGCCGATCGCCAGCTTGGCGTGCTCGGCGGTGCGCTCGCCGATGAGCAGCCCGTGCTCCTTGCGCACGTGGTCCATGATCGCCGCGTCGAGCCGGTCGCCGCCGACGCGCAGCGAACGCGAGGTGACGATGCCGCCGAGGGAGATGACGGCGACCTCGGAGGTGCCGCCGCCGATGTCCACGACCATGGAGCCGCGCGGCTCGGCCACGGGCAGTCCGGCGCCGATCGCCGCCGCCATCGGCTCCTCGATCAGGTGGACCGCCTTGGCGCCGGCGCGGGTGGAGGCGTTGACGATGGCCCGCCGTTCGACCGGGGTGACTCCGGAGGGTACGCAGATCACCATCCGGGTGCGGGTCCGCCGGCCGGGGACCACCTTGCGCACGAAGTGCCGGATCATCTCCTCCGCGGCCTCGTAGTCGCAGATCACCCCGTCTTTGAGGGGGCGGATCGCGGTGATGGAACCGGGCGTGCGGCCGATGGTCTCCTTGGCGTCCGCCCCGACGGCCAGGGCGGTGGTGGTGCCCGCCCTGACGGCGACCACGGACGGCTCATTGAGGACGATTCCGTGCCCCCGCGCGTAGACGAGGGTGTTGGCGGTTCCCAGGTCGATGCCTATGTCGCGGCTGGATGCCGTCTTGTTGCTGCTGGCCTGCGGCATTTGTTCCCCAATCTGCTGCTCGCAAGGCTTGCATGGCGATCAGGTCGCTCCGGCCGCCGGAGGTCCCGAAAGGGCCGGGCCGAAAGTCCTCCCGGCGGCCGTCCGTAGACTGGCCCTGTGAGTGACCAGCAGCCCGAGAGCCACGACCGCCCTGACGACGAAGACCTCGCCGGCACCTTCGACGAGTTCGACCAGATCGTGGCGGAAGAGTCCGACCGCGACCCCGACCTGGCGGTGATCGAGGCCGGCAGCCGCACCCTGCGCGCCCAGGCCGGGCCGCCCCAGGGGGACCCGGTGCCCGCCCGGCCCGTCGACCCGGAGGTCGCCAAGGCGCTGCTGGAGGTGGAGCAGGAACTCTCCACCCGCTGGGGCGAGACCAAGCTGGAGCCTTCGGTGTCGCGGATCGCGGCGCTGATGGACGTCCTCGGCGAGCCGCAGCGCGCGTACCCCTCCATCCACATCACCGGGACCAACGGCAAGACCAGCACGGCCCGCATGATCGAGGCCCTGCTGAACGCCTTCGAGCTGCGCACCGGCCGGTACACGAGCCCGCATGTGCAGTCGATCACCGAGCGGATCAGCCTCGACGGCGCGCCGATCGAGGCCGAGCGGTTCGTGGAGACGTACCACGACATCAAGCCCTACGTGGAGATGGTCGACGCCGCCGAGGAGTTCCGGCTGTCCTTCTTCGAGGTGCTCACCGGGATGGCCTACGCGGCCTTCGCGGACGCCCCGGTGGACGTGGCCGTGGTCGAGGTCGGCATGGGCGGCAGCTGGGACGCGACCAACGTCATCGACGGCTCCGTCGCCGTGGTCACCCCGATCAGCCTGGACCACACCGACCGGCTCGGCTCCACGCCCGGTGAGATCGCCGTGGAGAAGGGCGGCATCATCAAGCAGGACGCCACCGTGATCCTGGCGCAGCAGCCGGTGGACGCGGCCCAGGTCCTGCTGAAGAAGGCCGTCGAGGTCGACGCGACGGTGGCCCGCGAGGGCATGGAGTTCGGCGTCGTCTCGCGCGAGGTCGCGGTCGGCGGGCAGCAGCTGACGCTGCGCGGCGTGGGCGGCGAGTACGACGGGATCTTCCTCCCGCTCTACGGCGCCCACATGGCGCACAACGCGGCGGTGGCGCTCGCCGCGGTCGAGGCCTTCTTCGGGGTCGGCGGGCAGCACGCCCGGGTGCTGGACGTGGACACCGTGCGCAAGGCCTTCGCCTCGGTGAACTCGCCCGGCCGCATGGAGGTCGTGCGGCGCAGCCCGACGGTGATCCTGGACGCGGCGCACAACCCGGCGGGCGCGGCGGTGACCGCGGAAGCGGTCACCGAGGCGTTCGGCTTCAGCCGGCTCATCGGCGTCGTGGCCGCGAGCGAGGACAAGGACGTGCGCGGGGTGCTGGAGGCCTTCGAGCCGATCTTCGCGGAGGTCGTGGTCACGCAGAACTCCAGCCACCGGTCGATGGGCGCGGACGAGCTGGCGGCCGTCGCCGTCGAGGTCTTCGGCACGGACCGGGTGCAGGTGGAGCCGCGGCTGGACGACGCCCTGGAGGCGGCGATCACGCTGGCGGAGGAAGAGGCCGAGTACGGAGGGGCCGGGGTCCTGGTGACCGGTTCCGTGATCACGGTGGGCGAGGCCCGCCTGCTGCTGAAGAGGGGCTGAGGATGCGCACGCTGTGTGCGAGCACGCTGATCGGCGAGTTCTTCGTGATCGGTTTCGCGGGACTGGTCGCCATGAAGGACCCGGACCTGACCCAGGCCACGGTCTGGACGGTGTGCGGGGTCTCGATGCTGCTCTCGGTGCTGCTGTGCGGCATGCTGTCGCGGCCCGGCGCGGTCCAGCTGGGCTGGGCCCTGCAGATCGGCCTCATCGCGAGCGGGTTCTTCGTCCCGACGATGTTCTTCCTCGGCGCGGTGTTCGCCGGCCTGTGGTGGTGCTCCGTGCACTACGGCCGGAAGATCGACTCGATCAAGGAGCGCTGGGCCGCCGCGCAGGAGGCTCCCGCGGCTTCCGCGGCGCCCGGAACGCCCGACACCGCCTGACGGATCCACGGGCCACCCGGACGGCAGGACCTCCCCGTACGGCCCTGTAGATTCGCCCTACCGCACCCGTATGCCGCAAGGAGCCGCAACATGACCCAGCGCACCCTCGTCCTGCTCAAGCCCGACGCCGTCCGTCGTGGCCTGGTCGGCGAGATCATCGGCCGCATCGAGCGGAAGGCCGGCTGGACCATCCCCGCACTGGAGCTGCGCACGCTCGACCAGGAGACCCTGGAGGCGCACTACGGCGAGCACAAGGGCAAGCCCTTCTACGAGCCGCTCATGGGCTTCATGTCCAGCGGCCCGGTCGTGGCCCTGGTCGTCGAGGGGGAGCGCGTGATCGAGGGCGTCCGCCAGCTGGCCGGACCCACCGACCCGATCGCCGCGGCGCCCGGCTCCATCCGGGGCGACTTCGGTACCGTCACCCGGGAGAACCTGATCCACGCCTCGGACTCGGAGGAGTCCGCAGAGCGCGAGCTGAAGCTCTTCTTCCCCGCGCTCTGATCACTCCCTCCTGACGAGACATCAGCCGAATAGCGCTCATGACCTGGGGCGACCGAAGTAATTTCGGTCGCCCCCAGGTAATTCCGGGCCCGAGCGGGAACGCCTGGGCAGGAGACGTCGTCACCACTAAGGGGGCGGGTATCCATTCCGGCGGGATTGCCGGAGTCCCGTCGCGCGGTGTCCGCACCCCGGCACTACGATGGGGCCTCCACCCACACACCCACCTCGCCGACCTGACAGCAGCCGCTTTCAACTGGAAGGCCAGACGCTCCTCATGGGGAACAAGGGGAACAACATGTCGTTCATCGGCCGTGACATGGCGATCGACCTCGGGACCGCCAACACGCTGGTGTACGTGAGGGGCCGGGGGATCGTCCTGAACGAGCCGTCCGTGGTCGCCATCAACACGAACACCGGCGGCATCCTGGCGGTCGGCTCCGAGGCGAAGAAGATGATCGGGCGCACGCCCGGCAACATCGTCGCCGTGAGGCCCCTCAAGGACGGCGTGATCGCCGACTTCGAGATCACCGAGCGTATGCTCCGGTACTTCATCCTCAAGATCCACAAGCGTCGCTACCTGGCCCGCCCGCGCGTCGTGGTCTGCGTTCCCTCCGGCATCACGGGAGTGGAGCGCCGCGCGGTCATCGAGGCGTCCACGCAGGCCGGCGCCCGCCAGGTGCACATCATCGAAGAGCCCATGGCCGCCGCCATCGGCTCGGGCCTGCCCGTCCACGAGGCCACCGGCAACATGGTCGTGGACATCGGCGGCGGCACCACCGAGGTCGCCGTCATCTCCCTCGGCGGAATCGTCACGGCACAGTCCATCCGGGTGGCCGGCGACGAGCTCGACAACGCGATCATCCAGCACATCAAGAAGGAGTACTCGCTCCTCCTCGGTGAGCGGACGGCCGAACAGATCAAGATCACCATCGGCTCGGCGTACGACCTCGATAAGGACGAGCACACCGAGATCCGCGGCCGGGACCTGGTCTCGGGCCTGCCCAAGACGGTCGTCATCTCGGCCGCCGAGGTCCGCAAGGCCATCGAGGAGCCGGTCAACTCCATCGTCGACGCGGTCAAGACGACGCTCGACAAGTGCCCGCCGGAGCTCTCGGGCGACATCATGGACCGCGGCATCGTCCTGACCGGCGGCGGCGCCCTCCTCCGCGGCCTCGACGAGCGGCTCCGCCGTGAGACCGGCATGCCGATCCACATCGCCGAGGACCCCCTCGACTCCGTCGCGCTGGGCTCCGGCAAGTGCGTCGAGGAGTTCGAGGCCCTCCAGCAGGTCCTGGACGCGCAGCCCCGTCGCTGACCACACCCCTCCCGCCGGGGGAGGGGCTAAGCGGAACACAAGGATCCGCCGTACGGGTGCTACCGGGCCCGTGCGGCGGATCGTTGATATACAGGCAAAAGAGAATTCCGACGAGGAAGGCACGGCCGCCGCACGTGAGGGACACACGAGAAAGCCGGCTGCTCCTGGTGCTTCTGATCGCCATCGCGTTCGCGTTGATCACGGTGGACATCAGGGCAGGCGAGGAGTCACCGGTCGACGGTGCCCGGCAGGCCGCCGCGGCGGTCTTCGGGCCGGTCGAGGAAGGTGTGGCGACCGCGGTCGATCCGGTCGCCAACGCCATAGGGGCCGTACGGGACTCCGGGGAGCGCCACAACCGCATCGCCACGCTGGAGCGCGAGAACGCGGCGCTGAAGGCCAAGCTCGGCAGCGAGGACCAGACCCGCAGCCGCATCCACGAGCTCGACGAGATGCTCAAGCGGGCCGGCGCCGGGCAGTACGGCATCAAGGGCGCCGAGGTCATCGCCATAGGAGCGGCCCAGGGCTTCTCCTGGACCGTCACCATCGACGCCGGCAGCAAGGACGGCATCGAACGCGACATGACCGTCCTCAACGGTGACGGGCTCGTCGGCCGCGTCACCACCGTCGGCCCCGACACCTCCACCGTCGTCCTCGCCAACGACCCCGACTTCACCGTCGGCACGCGCCTGGAGAAGACCGGCGAACTCGGCTTCGCCACCGGCCAGGGCGACCGCGCCCTGTCCGTCCAGATGCTCAACGGCAAGGCCAAGGTCAGCCCCGGCGACCGGCTCGTCACCTTCGGTTCGCGCGGCAACAAGCCCTTCGTGCCCGGCGTCCCGATCGGCGAGGTCGTCAAGGTCGACCCCTCGCGCGGCGACCTGACCCGCACCGTCTGGGTGCGTCCGTTCGTCGGCTTCTCGCGACTCGACATCGTCGGCGTCGTGGTGATGCCGCCGCGCGAGGACCCGCGCGACGCCGTCCTGCCGCCCAAGCCCGAGGCCCCCAAGCCCACCCCGACGGTCACCGTCACGGTCACCCCGTCCGGGGCCGCCAGCCCGCTCGCCCAGCCGGCCGACGACTAGGAGCCGACCCAGCATGCGCTTCAACCGGATCCTGCTCTCGGCCACGCTCGTCGTGGTCGCCCTCGTCATCCAGGTCACCGTCCTGGGCCGGCTCCAACTGCCCGGAGCCGTACCCGACCTGCTGCTCCTCACGGTCGTGTCCCTCGCACTCGTGTACGGACACGTCAGCGGCGCGCTCATCGGTTTCGGCGCCGGACTCCTCGCCGACCTGGCACCGCCCGCCGACCACGCGGCCGGACGGTACGCGCTCGTCCTGTGCGTCATCGGCTACGTCGCCGGCCTGGTCCGCCCCGACGGCGGGCGGTTCCGCTCCGCCTGGGGCCCGATGCTGACCGTCGTCGCCGCCGCGATCGGCTCCACCCTGCTCTACGCGGGCGTGGGCGCCCTCGTCGGCGACACCGCCGCCCGCCACGTGGGCCTCACCGGGCTGGTGTTCACCGCCACCCTCTACGACCTGCTCCTCGCGCCCTTCACCGTGCCGTGGATCATGGCGCTGGCGCGCAAGGCCGAGAACGACCCGATGGCCGTCGAGGCCGGCGGCGGCCCCGCGGGCAAGGCGGCCGACGTCTCCGCCGGCTGGCTGACCGGCGGCACCGGCCTGCGCATCGGCAGCCAGCGCGGCGGCCTGCGCCTGAAGACCGCGCGGTCCCGCGCCAACAAGGCGGTCCGCATAAAGGGCGTCAAGCCGGCCAAGGGTGTGAAGAGCGTCAAGAAGCTGTGAGGGAGGAGCAGACGTGACCAACGTCCCGGAGACCGGCCGCACCTCCCGGGTGCAGATCAGGCTCGTCATCATGCAGGTCCTCGTCTTCTCGATGCTCATCACCCTCGGCGGCCGGCTCTGGTTCCTCCAGATCCGCAACGGCGCGGAGTACTACCACGAGGCCAAGAGCAACCACGTCCAGCGGGTCGTCCAGCCCGCCGTGCGCGGCTCGATCCTCGACGCCCGCGGGGTCCCGCTCGCCGACAACGAGACCCGCCTGGTCGTCTCCGCCAGCCGCACCGCGCTGATGAAGATGAAGGACAAGGGCAAGGGCGTCATGACCCGCCTCGCCGACGTCCTGGACATGACCCCCAAGGAGGTCATGGACAAGGTCCGGCTCTGCGACTCCCAGACGCCCAAGCCCTGCTGGAACGGCTCCCCGTACCAGCCGATCCCGGTCACCCTCGAAGCCACCACCCAGCAGGCGCTGCAGCTGCGTGAGCGCCCGGAGGAGTTCCCCGGCATCACCGCGGAGCCCACCGCCGTCCGCCGCTACCCGGCCCCCGGCGGCGCCCGCACCTCACAGGTGCTCGGCTACCTCTCGCCCGTCACCGACGACGAGATCCAGAAGGCCAAGGACACCGACTCCCCGCACCTGCGGTCCGACCAGGTCGGCCGCTCCGGGATCGAGCGCACCTACGACCGCGAACTGCGCGGCAAGGCACAGGTCACCTCGTACGAGGTCGACAACCTCGGCCGGGTCATGGGCCAGACCAGGTCCGACCCCGGAATCGCCGGGTCCACCCTCATCACCAGCATCGACGCCCGGGTCCAGGCCGTCGCCGAGTTCGAGCTCCAGCAGGCGATGAAGGTCGTCCGCAACGAGACCGACAACATCACGGGCCGCAAGTACGAGGCCGACTCGGGCGCCGTCGTCGTCATGGAGGCCAAGACCGGCCGTATCGTCGCGATGGCCTCCCAGCCCGACTACGACCCCAACGCCTGGGTCGGCGGCATCTCCGGCGCGGACTACGCCAAGCTCACCAGCAAGGGCTCCAACTACCCGCTGCTCAACCGGGCCATCCAGGGCATGGCCCCCGCCGGCTCCATCTTCAAGGTGGTCTCCGCGAGCGCCGCCGTCCGGGCCGGCTACAAGTTCAACGACAAGTACAACTGCAGCAGCTCCTACAGCCTCGGCGGCCGCAGCTTCGCCAACTTCGAGTCCAAGGGGCACGGCCCCATCACCCTCGGCGAGGCCCTCAAGTTCTCCTGCAACACCGTCTTCTACGCGCTCGGGCACAAGGAGTGGCAGCGCGACGGCGGCCTCAGCCCCAAGAAGGACGCCCACGACTGGTTCTACCGGACCGCCCGCGAGTTCGGGCTCGGCTCCGAGACCGGGATCGACCTGCCCAACGAGGTCAAGGGCCGCATCCCCGACCGCCAGTGGAAGCAGAGCTTCTGGGCGGCCAACAAGAACTCCTGGTGCAAGCAGGGCAAGCGGGGCGGCACCTACGTCGAACAGATCGCCTACGAGAGCTGCCTCGAAGGCAACCAGCTCAAGGCGTACGACAGCATCAACTTCGCCATCGGCCAGGGCGACGTCCTCGTCACCCCCATCCAGATGGCCACCGCCTACTCCGCCATCAGCAACGGCGGCACCCTCTACAACCCCACCGTCGGCAAGGCCGTGATCAGCCCCGACGGCAAGCGCGTCGAGATGATCAAGCCCCAGTCCCACGGCAGGCTCCCCATCGGCGCCCAGACCGTCGCGGACCTCGACAAGGGCCTGCGCATGGTCGTCGAGCCCGGCGGCACCGCCGCGTGGCGCTTCGGCGGCTGGCCCCAGGACAAGATCCCGATGCACGCGAAGACGGGTACCGCCCAGGTCTACGGCAAGCAGACCACCTCGTGGCTGGCGACCTACACCAAGGACTTCACGATCGTCATGACGATCTCCCAGGGCGGTACCGGCTCCGGAGCCTCCGGCCCCGCCGTCCGCAACCTCTACAACGCCCTCTACGGTCTGACCATGGACGGGAAGTACGACCCGAAGAAGGCCCTGCTGCCGGCCCCGGAGGCGAAACTGCCCAAGATCAACCCCGACGGCTCCATCGAGTCCCCCGAGATCCGGCCGTACGTACCGCCGTCCCCGGAGGAACTGGAACCGCCGGCACTCGCCGGGCCTCCCCCGACACGGCACGACTGAGGACCCCATACCGACATGCCAACCGCCAACAAGTTCTCCGTCTCCCGGTACGCGCCCGAGCGCGGCCCGATGGCCAAGCTCACCGCCCGCGACTCCGTGCTGCGCCGGCTCGACTGGCCGATCCTGCTCTCGGCGCTCGCCCTGTCCTTCCTCGGCGCCCTGCTCGTGTGGTCGGCCACCCGCAACAGGACCACCCTGAACCAGGGCGACCCCTACTACTTCCTCGCCCGGCACGCCCTGAACACCGGCATCGGCCTGGTGCTGATGATCGGCACCGTCTGGCTCGGCCACCGCACCCTGCGCGGAGCCGTCCCCTTCCTCTACGGGCTCTCGCTCCTGCTCATCCTCGCCGTGCTGACCCCGCTCGGCGCCACCATCAACGGCGCGCACGCGTGGATCGTGATCGGCGGCGGATTCTCCCTCCAGCCGTCCGAGTTCGTGAAGATCACGATCATCCTGGTCATGGCGATGCTGCTCGCGACCCGGGTGGACGCCGGCGACCTCGCCCATCCGGACCACCGCACGGTCGTCAAGGCACTCTGCCTGGCGGCCGCCCCGATGGGCATCGTCATGCTGATGCCCGACCTCGGCTCCGTCATGGTCATGGTCGTCATCGTGCTCGGCGTACTGCTCGCCTCCGGGGCCTCCAACCGCTGGGTGATCGGCCTCCTCGCCTCCGGCGTGGGCGGAGCCGTCCTGATATGGCAGCTCGGCGTGCTCGACGAATACCAGATCAACCGCTTCGCGGCCTTCGCCAACCCCGAGCTCGACCCCGCCGGTGTCGGCTACAACACCAACCAGGCGCGCATCGCGATCGGCTCCGGCGGCCTGACCGGCTCCGGGCTCTTCAAGGGCTCGCAGACCACCGGCCAGTTCGTGCCCGAGCAGCAGACGGACTTCGTCTTCACCGTGGCCGGCGAGGAGCTCGGCTTCGTCGGGGCCGGGCTGATCCTCGTCCTGCTGGGCGTCATCCTCTGGCGGGCCTGCGTGATCGCCCGGGAGACCACCGAGCTCTACGGGACCATCGTGTGCGCCGGCATCATCGCCTGGTTCGCCTTCCAGTCCTTCGAGAACATCGGGATGACCCTCGGCATCATGCCCGTCGCCGGTCTGCCGCTGCCGTTCGTGTCCTACGGAGGCTCGTCGATGTTCGCCGTGTGGATAGCGGTAGGACTCCTCCAGTCGATCAAGGTCCAACGGCCATTGTCGGCCTGATGTTGAGTTCATCCTGCAGACGTGTTCCGTTCAGGACTAAGTTCGGTACATGGTGGACACAAAGCGCGAGATCGAGCGCAAATTCGAGTTCTCCAAGGCCAAATCTGCCCGGCGCGGGGTGCCGGACCTGACGGGGACGGCCGCGATCGCGGCCGTCACCGACCAGGGGACCGTCGACCTCGACGCCGTCTACTACGACACCCCCGACCAGCGGCTCGCCGCCGACGGTCTCACCCTGCGGCGCAGAACGGGCGGCGCGGACGAGGGCTGGCACCTCAAACTGCCCGTCTCCCCGGGGGTGCGCGACGAGGTCGGCGCCGCGCTCAGCGACACGGTCCCACCCGCCCTCGCCGCCCTCGTCCGCTCCCGCGTCCGCGACGCCGGACTCGGCCCGCAGGTCCGGCTGGTCTCCTCGCGCCGCGTCAGCCATCTGCTCGACGCCGACGGAGCACTCCTCGCCGAACTGAGCACCGACGAGGTCCTCGCCGAACGCGGCGACGCCACCGCCGGCTGGACCGAGGTCGAGGTCGAACTCGCCGACGGCGTCGACCCCGACCTGCTCGACGCCGTCGAGAAGACCTTCCGCAAGGCCGGGCTCCGGGTCTGCGACGCCCCCTCGAAACTCGCCCGGGCCCTCGCCGAGACCGATGCCCAGCCCCCGGCCCGCCCCTCCGGAGGCGGCCCCGAGGGCACCGCCGGCGCGCACGTCGTCGCGTACCTGGCCGAGCAGCGCGACGCCCTCGTCGCCCAGGACCCGGCCGTACGACGGAACCTGCCGGACTCCGTCCACCAGATGCGGGTCGCCACCCGCCGGCTGCGCAGCGCCTTCAAGACCTACCGCAAGGTCCTCGACCGCGACGCCACCGACCCCATCGGCGAGGAGCTGCGCTGGCTGGCCGCCGAACTCGGAGTCGACCGCGACCAGGAGGTCCTGATGGAACGGCTCCAGGCCCAGCTCGCCGAACTGCCCCGTACCCTGCTGACCGGCCCCGTGCGCAGCCGGCTGCGGACGTGGAACACCGGACGGCGCACCGGATCGCGCCGCAGGGCCCTGGCCGCGCTCGACAGCGACCGCTACGTCACCCTGCTGAACTCCCTCGACGCCCTGCTGGACGCGCCCCCGCTGCTCGACGGCGCCGCCGGCTCCCCGGAGAAGGTCCTGGCGAAGGCGGTGCTCCGCGACTACGCGCGCCTCGCCACCCGGATCGACGGCGCCCTCGCCCTCGACGCCGGTAAGGAACGGGACCTGGCCCTGCACGAGGCCCGCAAGGCGGCCAAGCGCGTCCGGTACGCCGCGGAGTCGGCCGTCCCCGAGCTCGGCAAGCCCGCGAAACACCTGGCCAAGGCCGTGAAGAAGGTCCAGACCCTGCTCGGCGACCACCAGGACAGCGTCGTGGCCCGCGACGCCCTGCGCGGCCTCGCCGCCCAGGCGGCCGACGCGGGCGAGTCCGCTTTCACCTGGGGTGTGCTCCACGGCCGCGAGGAGGCCCTGGCCGAGCGGCGCGAGCGGGAACTCCCGGACGTCTGGGCGAAGGCCTCGGCCCCCGCCCTGCGGGCGGCCCTGCGGTGATCATGCGGGTGGGGGCGGCTGAGCCGTCGGGGTACGCTAGATAGCTGCCCCCTGCCCGCTTCACGAAAGTCGCGTGATGACCGAGTCGGTCTTCCCTCAGCTTGAGGCCCTGCTTCCGCACGTGCAGAAGCCCATCCAGTACGTCGGCGGTGAACTCAACTCCACGGTCAAGGAGTGGGACAGCTGCGACGTCCGCTGGGCCCTCATGTACCCGGACGCATACGAAGTCGGGCTGCCCAACCAGGGCGTCATGATCCTTTACGAGGTGCTCAACGAGCGCGAGGGCGTCCTCGCCGAGCGCACCTACAGCGTGTGGCCGGACCTCGAAGAACTGATGCGCGAGCACAAGGTGCCCCAGTTCACCGTGGACAGCCACCGCCCCGTCTCCGCCTTCGACGTGTTCGGCCTGTCCTTCTCCACGGAGCTGGGCTACACCAACATGCTGACGGCCCTGGACCTCGCCGGCATCCCGCTGGAGGCCAGGAACCGCACGGTGGACCACCCGATCGTCCTCGCGGGCGGCCACGCGGCCTTCAACCCGGAGCCGATCGCGGAGTTCATCGACTGCGCGGTCATCGGCGACGGCGAGCAGGCCGTCCTCGACATGACCGAGATCATCCGCACCTGGAAGGCCGAGGGCCGGCCGGGCGGACGCGGAGAGGTCCTCCTCCGTCTCGCCAAGACCGGCAACGTCTACGTCCCCGGCTTCTACGACGTGGAGTACCTGCCGGACGGCCGCATCGGCCGCGTCGTGCCCAACCGGTCCGGCGTGCCGTGGCGCGTGTCCAAGCACACCGTCATGGACCTCGACGAGTGGCCGTACCCCAAGCAGCCCCTCGTCCCGCTCGCGGAGACCGTCCACGAGCGCATGTCCGTCGAGATCTTCCGCGGTTGCACCCGCGGCTGCCGTTTCTGCCAGGCCGGCATGATCACGCGCCCCGTGCGGGAGCGAAGCATCACCGGCATCGGCGAGATGGTCGAGAAGGGCCTCAAGGCCACGGGCTTCGAAGAGGTCGGCCTCCTCTCCCTCTCCTCGGCGGACCACACGGAGATCGCCGACATCGCCAAGGGCCTCGCGGACCGCTACTCGGACGACAAGGTGGGCCTGTCCCTCCCGTCGACCCGCGTCGACGCCTTCAACGTGGACCTGGCCAACGAGCTGACCCGCAACGGTCGCCGCTCCGGTCTGACCTTCGCCCCCGAGGGCGGCTCCGAGCGCATGCGCAAGGTCATCAACAAGATGGTCTCGGAAGAGGACCTGATCCGCACCGTCGCCACCGCCTACGGCAACGGCTGGCGCCAGGTGAAGCTGTACTTCATGTGCGGCCTGCCCACCGAGACCGACGAGGACGTGCTCCAGATCGGCGACATGGCGGTCAACGTCATCGCCAAGGGCCGCGAGGTCTCCGGCCAGAACGACATCCGCTGCACGGTGTCCATCGGCGGGTTCGTGCCCAAGCCGCACACCCCGTTCCAGTGGGCGCCGCAGCTGTCGGCCGAGGAGACGGACGCCCGCCTGGGCAAGCTCCGCGACAAGATCCGCGGCGACAAGAAGTACGGCCGCTCCATCGGCTTCCGCTACCACGACGGCAAGCCGGGCATCGTCGAGGGCCTCCTCTCGCGCGGCGACCGCCGCATCGGCGACGTCATCCGCGCCGTCTACGAGGACGGCGGCCGCTTCGACGGCTGGCGCGAGCACTTCAGCTACGACCGCTGGATGCGGGCCGCGGAGAAGGCGCTGCCCGCCTACGGTGTGGACGTGGCCTGGTACACGACCCGCGAGCGCACCTACGAGGAGGTCCTGCCCTGGGACCACCTGGACTCCGGTCTCGACAAGGACTGGCTCTGGGAGGACTGGCAGGACGCCCTCGACGAGACCGAGGTCGACGACTGCCGCTGGACCCCGTGCTTCGACTGCGGCGTCTGTCCGCAGTTCGACACATGGCCACAAGTAGGACCGACGGGCAAGAAGCTACTTCCGCTTGAGGTCAAGAAGTAGCCGTGACCAGCGGCGATGCCGTCCAGAGGATGGCTGAGACGCTCGCTGGCATGAGCGAGGCGGAGCGTACCGAGATCCTTCGAGGGCTCGGGACGAAGGAGCGCGAGCAGGCTTCCCGCCCTGTGCGGCGCACGCCGCTTCCTGCTCCTCGGCAAGATCCGGGCATCGTCTCGGCAGTCGAGTGGGTGTAGCTGACGAGAGAGGCGTCCGGGCCGTAAAGGTCCGGGCGCCTTCTGCGTGGCGCCGATGGACAGCATCGGGTCGGATCGGGGTGAACATGCCCTCTTGACCCGCAGGTTCCGACAGAGTGAAGGTCGTGCAACCAGGCGCAACGCGCTCGACAGGGAGGGACGCCATGGCCTTACGGTTCGTCGGTAAAGATCCCGAGTCCGGAGATCACGGATCACCCGCTGTGTGGGTGGATCAGGAGTCGAAGGATCTTGTGATCCAGGGGTGGACGGCAGACGAGCGGACCACGGGCGAGAGCTCGCGGGATGTGCCGATCCCCGGGCATGAGTCGGTGATCAGGGTTCCGAAGCGGATGATCCCGCTTCTCAGGGAGGCGCTCCGTGTCGCAGAGTCTGACTGACTTCTCTGACCTCATCAGGTCAGTGCGGGAGTCAGCCGTGCATCTTGAGATGCGCGATACGTACGGAGTCGAGAACGAGATCGAAGGCTTCGCTGCATGGAAGCAAGGACGCCGGCTCGACCCGGAGGACCAGGGTTCGTGGTGGCGTCCGTGGCTCGACCTCGTTCAGGAGGTCACGGCCAAGGGTGTGGTCATCCGACGTGCCCGCATCGTCTCGGAGCCGGTCAGCGATTACATCGCCTTCGAGCACTCGGGCACCTTCACGAACGTGGCTGCCGGGGAGCAGATCCGTTGGCTGCCCCGTCGCAACGCCTCGGACCTCGCCCTACCGGGCAACGACTTCTGGTTGTTCGACGGACGCCTTGTCCAGTTCAACGTCTTCGATGGGGTCGGCCGGTGGGTCCACACTGACCAGACGGAAGACCCTGCCGTAGTTGCGCGGTGCGCGTCGGCGTTCGAAGCGGTGTGGGAGCGAGCCATCCCGCACGAGAAGTTCGCCGTCTGATTCCTGACCGGTCAGCTCATGCCTTCCTCTCCACTTTCCAGCGCCCAAGCGGCACGAGCCGCTGTGGCTGCCCGCTTGCAGGGCCTCATGCAAGACGCTGGCCTGACGGGGCATGAGCTGGCCGCTCGGTGCGGCTGGCACAAGTCGAAGTCATCCCGGATCGCGCGGGGCAAGACGCCACCCTCGGACGCAGACATCCGTGCCTGGTGCGCTGCCTGCGGAGCCGACGATCACGCGGCCGATCTGATCGCTGCGTCCCGAAACGCAGAGTCGATGTACGTCGAGTGGCGACAGATCCACCGTGACGGGATGCGGCGCGTTCATGAGCAGACTGTCCCGCTGTACCAGCGGACCCGCTCCTTTCGCGTGTACGCCTCGAACGTCATGCCGGGCATGCTCCAGACCCCCGGCTACGCGACAGGGCTTCTCCGGTCCATCACAGCCTTCCAGGGAACCCCGGACGACGTGGCCGACGCCGTGCAGGCTCGGACCCAACGGTCCCGCGTGATCCGGGAAGGAGATCATCGGTTCGCCCTGGTGCTCGAAGAGACGGTTCTCTACTACCGGGTGAGCGACGATGCCGCGATGGCGGCCCAGCTTGAACACGTGCTCTCGGTGATGGGGCAGCCGAACGTATCCCTCGGCGTCATCCCCGCACGGGCCCGCCGTACCGTCTGGCCGCTCGAAGCCTTCTACGCCTTCGACGACCGACAGGTGGCGGTGGAGACCCTCACGGCAGAGATCAACCTGACCACGCCCGGCGAGATCCGTACATACCTTCGAGCCTTCTCCGAGCTGTCCCGATCCGCCGTTCGCGGAGCCGAAGCCCGCGCCTTGATCACGAAGGCGCTCGCTGCCCTCGGGTGAATCCGTGCAACCGCGTGCAACAGCGTGGACCCCTCACAACCCCGCTCCCTACGGTCTGTTCATCGACCTCGGAAGCGACAGGGAGGGCGCGACGGTGACGACGACGGAACCCACGCGGTGGCAGGAAGCACCGGTAGAGCTGCCGATTCGGGAGGAGCGCCCTGCGCCCCGTCCTGTGCCCGGCTGCCCGGAGTGCGCGCGGCTCGGTCAGCTCCGTAAGGCAGCCGGAATGGAGCGCGACAGCACCACGGTCGCTGACTGCAACATCCTGCTTCGGATGCACGGGACCGGTCACTGATGGACATGCAGACGTGGAGGGACGCCAGGACTCAGGCGACGGACGCGACGGAGTCCATACGTGCGGCACTCGCCGCGCTCGGAGTTCCCGAGTCCGCGTGGAGCAGCGTCCGGCCCGTGGTGACGCACACCGGGCAGGCGTACGTCCATCTCGGGATGATCCGCGCTGATGCGGTCGAGCAGATCGCCGAGGCACTGCGGGTGCCCTCGGCTTCCTGAGCCATCACAGAATCCTGTCACCGCTGCCCTCCCGGCGGGAGGCAGGTAGTCCCCCGATCGACAAGCCGTCGAGCAGAGGCAGGACGTGTCTCGTCTGGGTTGACGTGCCCAGGTTCCGGCCCGGTCCGCTCCTTGACTGGAGTGCCGCCCTGGGCGGTGAGGGCAACCGCTTCGGGCCCCGGGAAACCGAAGCACCCATCGACTCCCGCCCATCACGGGCGGGGTGCAGCCGGCACTCGCCCGGCTGTGAAGCAGATCAGGAAGGGCACAACGATGACCGACCTGTACGGGCTCCCCATCGAGGGAGCCGAGTTCTCGAAGGCGTGCGGCGGCAGTACCCACCCGGACGGCGAGGCGTGCGTGACCCTCGCGAAGATCGGGCCGGACGCATGGGCCATGGGCGACAGCAAGCGCCCGAACGCCGAGCCGCTGCGCTTCACCACGGCCGAGCTGGACGCGGCGGGTATCGACCCCGCCCGCTTCGACCTCTCCGCCTGATTCACGGCACCACCTGAACTGACGGCCCCGCCCTCACGCCGACGGGCGGGGCCGTCGTCATCCCTCGGAACGGAGCAGCGGTGCACCACCACGGTTACGCATGGGTGGGGGAGAAGAAGACGTTCGACAGGGAGAGCGTCCGCAGACCGGCCGGACAGGCCCCGACCGCAAGCAGCGAGATGGAGGTACATGACCGGTACCGAGAAGCCGTGGCCGTGTTCCCGACCACCGACGTGCCCCCGATCCAAACGGCGCACTGGCTCATGAAACCGCCCTCGATGATCCGAGGGACGTGGGAGGAACCCAAGGAAGCCGGTGAGTGGCTCGGCCTTCAGCTCGCAGAGTTCGCCCCCCGATTCGCGTCTGAAGAGGATCGGGAAGTGACCAGGTTGGTTCTCCTGGTGAAGGGTGCAGTCGAGCGGCTCACATGGGGAGGAGACGTGTCCCTCGGCCACTACCTGAAGGGCACTGTCTTCCACTCGGTCGCCCTTGTGACGTGCTCGCCGAACCGCGCTGCTCCCGACCTGTCCTGTCCCGCCCGGTAGGCCACGCATGACAGCGGCCCCCGACGTATGCCGAGGGCCTGTCTGCGTCCGTGTGCGCCTGTCTCAGGCGCTCTGTCCGAGGTGGCGGTACAACGTGGCGCGGCCGATTCCCAGGGCCTTGGCGATGGCTGTGACGCTGTCTCCCTTGGCGTGCCGGGCACGGGCTACGGCGAGCTTGTCGTCATCCAGGACCGACGGACGCCCACCGACGTTGCCCTTACGTGCCGCAGCCTCCAACCCCTCCAACGTCTTCTCTCGGATGCCTTCCCGCTCGACCTCTGCACTGACGGCGAGCACGGCGAACACGATGGCACCTGCCCCGTTCGGGTCGTACACACCCTGAAGGGGGCCGGACAGGAGTTCCAGTTGGATGCCGTCCGCCTGAAGGGTGGAGGACAGTGTCATCAGCTCTGCCGCACTGCGGGCAAGACGCTTCATCTCGACCACGGTCAGGATGACCGGCTGATTCGGTGCGGCTGCCTTGATCTCCCGTGCCAGCGTGAGCGCCTTCTCAAGCTCCGGCCGCTCCTTCACCCGGGTACTGATCTTCTCGGAGAACACGCGGGTGCAGTCGGCACGGGCAAGCATGTCCAACTGAGACTGAAGTTCCTGTCCAACGGTTGAGCAACGGGCGTAGCCCAGCCGGATCGCTGCGCCCGGTATCGCGTCAGACACCTGTGTGACGGGAGCGCCCTGCGTCCAGACCTTCCCCGGGTTGCGGTCGGCCGGAGTCCTCACGGTCAGTTCCGCCTTGAGCGCGGGCACCAGGGCGAAACGGCCCGTGTGGTAGTTCGCTGCCACCTTGCCCGTGGTCGTGCGGCAGGGGCTACCGGCGGGGGCTTCGCACTTCGGGCAGGCGTGGCGTTCGACCTGTGCGGCCGGGGTATTCATGGTCATGACGAGACCGTCTCACAAACGTGTCCCGAAAGCCAGTCCTGAAGGAGATGTTTCGGGACGGGTTACGAGACATCCGAGCGTGGGCGAAACGGACACGCCCAGAGTCTGGCCCGCCCGTCCCGAAAACGAAGGTTTGTGAGACGCCCCGGTACGCTCTTCGGCATGTCTGACGAAGCGGTCCTGCCAAGCCATCTCGATGGGCTTCCGATCCTCCGATCGGACGAGGAGATGGAGGAGGTGCAACAACGCATGTCTCTCCTGGTGGGCGAGGTGGCCCGGGAGAGTGCTGCGCTGGAGTACTACCTGCGCAAACTCATGACCTGCCTCATCGACAGCAAGTACGCCGAGGTTGTGGCTGCGGGGCTTGGAGCACATGAGCTGATCGATACGTGTACGGCACTCGTGAAGATCAACCGGGAGATCACGGAAGCGCAGCGCACCGAGTGCCGCTCCAAACTCGCGACCCTCAAGCCCTTGCTCGCCCGACGAAACCACTTGGTCCACGGCATGTGGTCGCCTGAGCGTGTGCCGGAGACTGAGCCGCTACCCAGCGCGGCGTGGGCGCTTGTCAGCAAGAGGCGCACGGCTGCGGCCTCCATCGAGATCTCCTACGAAGAAGCGGAAACCTTGGCCTACGAGTTGAATCGGGCAGGCTCCGGAGTCTTCGACTGGATCTGCCGCTCTCTTCTTGTGCAACTGAGGAGAGAGCAGGCAACCGAGCCCCCCGAGGAGGCGAACGGGGGTGGGGTATGACCCCTTGGCGGGCAAGTCCGGACCGCCATGTCTTGGCGGCCAAGATCGCGCCACGGTTTCAGACCCCGTCAGGCAGCGGCGGAGTGAGGCAACGGCGAAGAAGTTGCAGGTAGAAGGGCTGCGCCCGGCTTGGCCGGCGCTCAGGGACTGCACAAGAGTGAGGCTTTTTCGGGGCTTGCCGTTTGTTGCTTCCCGTTGTGGCCGCGTAGCGGCCCTTGCCGAGCGCCTTGCCTTGGGCCTTGGGAGTGGGGCGCGGTAGCGCCCCCACGTGGCCAGCTCCCTGGTCTTCCTGATGTCGGCCCCTTCGGGGCCGCTCGTGCGAAGTGCCTTCCGGTTGTGCGGCCGGAGGCCGCGCCTGTCGCTTGGTTCTCTTCGCCGCTGCCCTTGTGACTGGGGGCGCTGCGCGCCCTACTTCTCCTTGCCGCTGACGTACGTGGCTTCCTTCTGTCGGCCCCTACGGGGCCGCGCTGTGAGGCCAAAAAGACAAGAGAAGGCGCGAACGTTTCCGCAGGTGAGATGCCGTCTCGGTACACGCGGGGCGTGTGCTGGCTACACGCGAGTAGGGATGTATTCACCGATCGAGGTGCAGGCGGCACGGCACGGGTGCGCCCTTCCTCTTCTGGAAGACGTGAGAGGGGAGGACAAGGCATGCGGCCCCCGATCGGGGCGAGACAAGCTCCAGCTCCCTGGCGCGGGTCAGGGCGTTGTTCGTACTTTGGTCGGACAGGGGCTTGCCCTCCTTGCCCAGCAGTGCGGCGAGCTTGCCGGGGCCGAAGCTTGCGTGTCCGTGGCGGTCGGCCCAACCGAGGGCCGCGAAGTGGATGCGGTAGGCGAGTTGGTGTCGGGGGTCTTGGGCCATGCGCTGGTACTCGCGCTGAGAGACCCCGCCCCACGGGCGGCCGGGGCCGAAGTTGATGGTGCTCGTGCTCATCGGCTCGGAACCTCCGTGCCGCCACAGTCGTGAGTCTCTCCGTCAGCGAGAGGCGATTCGCACGCCTCACAGGTCCAGACAATTTCGATCGTGATGTTCAAGGGGTGGCGACCTCCCGGCGGCGGCCGAGGGCAGCGCGTAGCTGTACCTCGGCGGGTGAGTGGAAGTCGCGCAGTACCGCCCTGCGCTTCGGGGGGCCCTCGGCTTCCCCTGCCAGCCCCTCTGGGATGGCGGCCCCTTCACGGAGTGGCCAGCTCTACCGGCGTCACACGACGGGAGCTACGGTGTCCGCTCCTCGAAAGGAACGGGAGGATCTTCTTACACGGCCGGTGGCTCGGTCGTCAACCGCGCCGGCAGAGCCCCCGCCCTCGCGTCCCAGGAGGGGAGTCGGGGCGGGGGGCATGACTGCGTCAGAGCTTGGCAGCGAACTCGTCGCTCTTGATGACGAGACGCTCTTGCACGTCGCGAGGGATCTTCAGCCTCAGGTGCACGGACGGAGCGCGCACGCCCTTGACCCTGGTCCGAGTCACCTCGCACGTGACGCCCACGCGGCGCAGATCCTCGGCCATGGCTTCCATGCCGCCGGACTCCCACACTTCGCGGAACGTCTTCCCGTTGTGGACGAGCGTCCAGCGGTCCTGCGTGGTCTCGGGGTCGATCGCGCTCAGTTCGTCGGTGAGCTTGTCGAGCGTCTTCTCCGCCTGCTCCTGAGTGAACCGCGTCTTCGTGTAGCGGCCTCCCGGCTCAAGGCCCGTCATGTAGTAGGTGATGGCCTCTTCAAGCCGCTTCACCTCGGCCCGAGCCTCCGCCCCCTGCGCGTACTCCCGAACCTGTACGGGGAAGTCGCCGAGGACTCGCAGCACGTCGTTCACGAGCACGTCGTACACGCCCTGTGGATCGGGTGCGCCGAACCCTCCGCTCTTGCACTTCTGGCACCGGAGGTACTGGTACTGGCCGAACTTGTTGGTCGTGACGTGCACGGTCATGTTCGACGTGCAGTCGACACAGGTGAGGACTCCCAGGAACTGCGTCGCGCCGTGCGTCTGGCGCTGGGGTTGGTTCTTGCCGCGCCGGTCGATGGCCTCCTGGAGTTCGTCGTACTCGTCCTTGGTGAAGATGGGATCGGCCACCCTGATCGGCTTGCCGTCGTGTCCGAGTATCAGCTTCGAGCGGCGTACGCCGCCGTTCTTGTTCTCCTCCACCCGGTAGCCCATGAGCGCCGGGTTACGAAGGCGCCGGAGGAGAGTCGAGGTAGTGAGCCCTGGGGACATGAGCCCGGAGCGGACGAGGCACAGAGCCATGCGCCGGGCGGATACGCCCCGAAGTGCCATGCGGCGAGCCCAGTGCAGCGCCTTGTATGCGTTCGGCTCGATGGCAAGGGACGGCTTGCCGTTCTTCTTCGTGGTGACGAAGCCGTACGCAGGCTTGCCGACGAACCACGCGTCCTGGGTCCGCGTGTAGTCCCACAGCGACGCGACCCGGGTCGACGTGTTCGCCGCCTCGATCTCGGCGATACCGCCGATGAGCGTGACCATCATCCGGCCGACAGTCGATTCGAGGTCGATGCTGTCGTTCTTCGACACGAGGTTCTTCCCGTACCGCTCGCACCACTCGATCATGGTCGAGAGATCCGACATGCGGCGGATGAACCTGTCGAGCTTCCAGAAGAGCAGGACATCGAACTCCGGGGCCCGGTTGTTGAGCCACTCGCCCAGCTCCTTCCGCTTCCACGGCGGAACCTTGGTCGCCGACACGTTGAGATCGGAGGCGATGCCGACGACGCGGCACCCCTTCTCTCTGGCCAGGAGGCGGAGGTCCAGCTCCTGCCGTACCGGCGACGTGGTGTCCTCCGTAAGAACGGACAGGCGGATGGACAGCAGGGCGCGCGGAGCGTCCGCAGGGAGTAGAGCCTCCGCCTTCTTCAGGTCCTCCAAGAGGGCCAGGTCTGAGGCAGTCCACTCCGTCTCGACGGCATACGTCTTCATGGGCCGGAGCGTATGTGTGGATGTGGGCATGTGTCCATCTGCCCTCAGATGCAGACCGAGATTCAGATCGGCCCCACCGGCAAGAAGCTGCTGCCGCTGTCGGTCGTGAAGTAGCCCGGCGACGTAACCCTTGGGTCACGAGAGGCCCCCGCCCGCAACGGGTGGGGGCCTCCTCCGTGTCCTCCACTGCATGGAAACGGACACGCGGCCTCCCACCGGCGGCGACGGATGCCTGGTGGGCGTCATCAGGATCCCCGTGAAGATCGTCGCCGTACTCGTCGTACTGCCCGTACGGGTGGTCTGGGAACTGCTGGTCGCCGCCGGCCGTGCCGTGCACCGGCACGTCCTCGGGCCGCTGTACGCCCATGTCGTCGAGCCGCTGCTGCGTGCGCTGGGACGGCTGCTGACCACCCTGCTCAAGCTGGTCTTCGTCTGGCCGTGGGTCGGGCTGTGGCGGTACGTCCTCGTGCCCGTGGGGCGGGGGCTGGCGTGGCTGGGGCGGGGCCTGTACGACCAGGTGCTGGCGCCGGCCGGGCGGTTCCTGACCGCCTGGCTCGGCCGGGGCGGCATGCGCTACCTGCTCGCGCCCCTGGCCAAGGGCGTCACCTGGATCGGATGGGCCCTCGGCATGACGCTGTTCGTCTGGCCGTGGGTCGCGCTGTGGCGCTACGTGCTCGCGCCCGTCGGCCGCGGGATCGTCCGGCTCGCCGCCATGGCCCACCGGTACGTGCTGACCCCCGTCGGGCACGGCCTCGTGTGGCTGGCGGTCGCCGTGTTCCGGTACCTGCTGCGGCCGGTCGGGCTGGGTCTCGTATGGCTCGTGGTCGCCCTGTACCGGTACCTGCTGCGGCCCGTCGGGCTCGGTGCGGCATGGCTGGCCGCCGCCCTGTACCGGTACGTCCTCACGCCGGTCGGGCAGGTCCTCGCCTGGGCCTGGCACGTGGCCGGGCTGATCGTCGGCGCCCTGTGGCGCGGGCTCACGTGGGTGAGCTGGGTGCTGGTCGGGTGGCCCGCCTCGCGGGTCTACCGGCACGTCCTCACCCCCGTCGGACACGCCGCGCGCGAGGTGTGGCGGACGGGCCGCGCAGCCGTCCGCGAGGCGCGCGCCACCGTGCGCCGTGCGCTCTTCGGTACTCCTCCCGTGGAACCGGCGAGGTCACGGGCGCGTACTCTGGGTAGTACGACAGCCGCCGACGCGGCACCCGCAGACGAGATCTCCCTGCCCCGACGGCAGGGGTGAGCCGGAGCGGGTCGACAGACCTCAGGGCGATGCGCGAGCCGCGGAGCCCCGCACAAGGAGAAGAACCACTGGGCAAGCGACAGCCCGAAGGCCCGCCTCCCGCACCGGTGGTGCAGCGCATCCGACTGCGCTACACCAAGCGCGGACGCCTCCGGTTCACCAGCCACCGAGACTTCCAGCGCGCCTTCGAGCGGGCCCTGCGCCGCGCCGAGGTGCCCATGGCGTACTCGGCGGGCTTCACCCCGCACCCGCGCGTCAGCTACGCGAACGCCGCCCCGACCGGGACCGGCAGCGAGGCCGAATACCTGGAGATCGGCCTCGCCGCGCCGCGCGACCCCGAGAAGCTCCGCGAGCTGCTCGACGAGTCGATGCCGACCGGACTCGACATCATCGACGCCGTCGAGGCCCGCACCTCGGGCCTGGCCGACCGGCTGACCGCCTCCGTGTGGGAGCTGCGCCTGGACGGCGTGGAGCTCGCCGAGGCCGAGCGGGCCGTGGCGGTCTTCCTCGCCGCCGAGGCCGTCGAGGTGCAGCGCAAGACCAAGAACGGCGTGCGCACCTTCGACACGCGCGGCGCGGTCGTCAGCCTCGAAGCGCTTCCGGCGCCGGCTGATAGGCCGCTGGACAATGCTTGTGCGATACTGCGGCTGGTTGTTCGGCATCTGACACCTGCCGTGCGACCCGACGACGTCCTGTCCGGTCTCCGAGCTGTGGCCGACCTGGCGCCGCCGGTCCCCTCTGCGGTGACCAGGCTGGCGCAGGGGCTCTTCGACGAGGAGTCCGGCACGGTGACCGACCCGCTCGCGCCCGACCGCGAGGCAGACACGGCCGCCCCACCCACGGTCGCCGTGACCGCCGACGCGAAGGCGCCGGAAGGTCCCGCCGCGTAGGGATCGTCGTCGTCGCGCAGCCCTGGCACTCGGGAGCCACCTGGGTCGGGCCGCGTACAGACCTGAAGACTTCCGCCAGGCCGTACGAACACACACGTACGGAACCGGCGGCCATGGACTACAGCTCCCGTGTGGCGAACGCGCCCCGGAGGCCGGCTCCGCGTCATCGCGCGGAGCCGTGCCGGACCGGAAGTCAGCCGCGGCGCCCGGGAGCGTGACGGGAGAACCGCCCGCAATGCTCAACAACGAAAACGACACCACCCCCGCCGGCGCCGACAGCAGCAGCCCCAGCGACAACCTGCCCCCGCGCAGGCGTCGCCGCGCCGCTTCCCGGCCGGCCGGTCCGCCCGGCGGCACCCCTGCCGCCGAGGTGACTCCGGTGGCGGAGCCCGCCCCCGTGGAGGAGGCCGCTCCGGCCGCCGCACCCGCCCGTCCCCGCCGCCGCGCGACCCGCGCCGTGGCCGCTCCGAAGGCCCAGGCCGCGGAGGCCGTCGTCGAGCCCGCCGCCGAGACCCCGGTCGTCGCCGAGGCTGCCGCTCCGGTCGTGGAGGAGGCTGCGGCGGCTCCGGCTCCGGCTCCGCGTGCCCGTCGTCGTGCGACCCGTGCCGTGGCTGCTCCGGCGGCCGAGGCTGCCGAGGTTCCGGTTGTGGAGGCTCCGGCTGTCGCCGAGGCTGCCGCTCCGGTCGTCGAGGAGGCCCCGGCCGCTCCGGCTCCGCGTGCCCGTCGTCGTGCCACCCGTGCCGTGGCTGCTCCGGCGGCCGAGGCTGCCGAGGTTCCGGTTGTGGAGGCTCCGGCTGCTGCTCCGGTGGTCGAGGAGGCTGCGGCGGCTCCGGCTCCGCGTGCCCGTCGTCGTGCCACCCGCGCCGTCGCCGCCCCGGCCGCCGAGACCCCCGCGGCCGAACCCCCGGCCGTGGAGACCCAGGCCGAGCCCGCCTCGGCCGCCGCCGTCGAGGAGGCCCCCAGGGCCGCCCGCGCCGTGACCGTCGCCGACGCCGTGGACGCCCCGAAGCGCGGCCGCCGCCGTGCCACCCGCTCCACCACCGCGGCCGCCGCCGCCCCGCAGCAGCCCGCCGCCGCCGAGCCCGAGGCCGCCCAGGCGCCCGCTGCTCCGGCCCGTGCCCGCCGCGCGGTGCGTCCCGCCGTAGCCGTCTTCCAGGCGCCGGTCTTCACCGAGCCGATGTTCCAGACCCCCGAGACCGCCGCCATGGCCGCCGCTGCCGCCGCAGCCGCGGTCGAGGCCGAGGAGGTCGAGGAGGAGGAAGAGGTCGAGGCCGCCGCTCCCGTCGAGCCCGCGCAGCCCGCCGGCCGTCGCCGTCGCCGTGGCCGCGGCGCAGCCGAGGCCGCTCCGGTCTCCCTGCCCGAGGTGCTCGCGGAGGAGGAGCCGGAGGCCGAGGCCGCCGAGTTCGAGGAGGACTCCGCCGAGTCCGCGGAGTTCGACGAGGGCGACGAGTCCGGCGAGCGCCCCTCGCGCCGTCGCCGTCGCGGTGGCCGCCGCCGCCGCCGCGGTGAGGCCGCCGACCTCGACGAGTCCGCCGAGGACGAGACCGAGGCCGAGGCCGCCGAGCAGGAAGCCGACGAGGAAGAGGACGAGGAGACCGACGAGGCCTCCGGTTCCACCTCCAGCCGCCGTCGCCGCCGTCGCCGCCGCCGCAGCGGCGAGCCCGCCGACGCCACCGGTGAGTCCGCCGGCGACGAGGACGGTGTCCGCACCGTCGTCAAGGTCCGCGAGCCCCGCCCGGCGCGCGAGAAGGCCGAGCCGTCGGACGAGGTCCAGTCCATCAAGGGCTCGACCCGCCTGGAGGCGAAGAAGCAGCGCCGCCGCGAGGGCCGCGAGCAGGGCCGCCGCCGCGTGCCGATCATCACCGAGGCCGAGTTCCTGGCCCGCCGCGAGGCCGTCGAGCGCGTCATGGTCGTCCGCCAGAGCGGCGAGCGCACCCAGATCGGCGTCCTTGAGGACAACGTGCTCGTCGAGCACTACGTCAACAAGGAAGAGGCCACCTCGTACGTCGGCAACGTCTACCTGGGCAAGGTCCAGAACGTGCTGCCGTCGATGGAGGCCGCCTTCATCGACATCGGCAAGGGCCGCAACGCGGTCCTGTACGCAGGTGAGGTCAACTTCGAGGCGCTCGGCATGGCCAACGGGCCGCGCCGCATCGAGTCCGCCCTCAAGTCCGGCCAGTCGGTCCTCGTGCAGGTCACCAAGGACCCGATCGGCCACAAGGGCGCCCGCCTGACCAGCCAGGTCTCGCTGCCCGGCCGCTACCTGGTCTACGTGCCCGAGGGCTCGATGACCGGCATCAGCCGCAAGCTGCCCGACACCGAGCGCGCGCGCCTGAAGACCATCCTCAAGAAGATCGTCCCCGAGGACGCGGGCGTCATCGTGCGCACCGCCGCCGAGGGTGCGAGCGAGGACGAGCTGCGCCGCGACGTCGAGCGCCTGCAGGCCCAGTGGGAGGACATCCAGAAGAAGTCGAAGCAAATCACGACCTCTTCGCCGTCCCTCCTGTACGGCGAGCCGGACATGACCGTCCGCGTCGTGCGCGACATCTTCAACGAGGACTTCTCGAAGGTCATCGTCAGCGGTGACGGCGCCTGGGAGACCATCCACGGCTACGTCTCGCACGTGGCCCCGGACCTGGCCGACCGGCTCCAGCGCTGGACCTCCGAGGTCGACGTCTTCGCGACGTACCGGATCGACGAGCAGCTCGCCAAGGCGCTCGACCGCAAGGTGTGGCTGCCCTCGGGCGGCTCGCTTGTGATCGACAAGACCGAGGCGATGATCGTCATCGACGTCAACACCGGCAAGTTCACCGGTCAGGGCGGCAACCTCGAGGAGACCGTCACCCGGAACAACCTGGAGGCGGCCGAGGAGATCGTGCGCCAGCTGCGGCTGCGCGACCTCGGCGGCATCGTCGTCATCGACTTCATCGACATGGTCCTGGAGTCCAACCGCGACCTGGTCCTGCGCCGCATGCTGGAGTGCCTGGGCCGCGACCGTACGAAGCACCAGGTCGCCGAGGTCACCTCGCTGGGCCTGGTCCAGATGACCCGCAAGCGGGTCGGCCAGGGTCTGCTGGAGTCCTTCTCCGAGACCTGCGTCCACTGCAACGGCCGCGGTGTCATCGTCCACATGGAGACGCCGACCGCGATCGGCGGCGGTGGCAACGGCAAGCGCTCCAAGCGCCGCGGCGGCCGCAGCGAGTTCGACCAGCACGACCACGAGGTCGAGACGGTCGAGACCCCGGAGGCCGAGGCCTTCGAGTCCGAGGCCGAGGTCGCCGCCGAGGTCGCCGCGCCCAAGGCACTGCCCGAGCCGGAGTTCGCCGCGGGCGAGGAGCTCTACGGCTCCGCCGCCGAGGCGGAGGCCGCGGCGGGTCTGAGCGGGCGCCGCAACCGGCGCCGTGCCACCCGCAAGGCGACCGCTCCGGCGGGTGCCCCGCGGCGTGAGGCCGCTCCGGCCCCCGTGGCCGAGGTCGTCGCCGAGCCGGTGACCGAGCCGGCCGACACCGTCCTGGAACCGGCCGCCGAGGTCGTGGCCGAGGCCGTCGAGGCCGCGGAGTCGGTCGAGGCCGCCCCCGCCGCGCCGGTCGAGGAGGCCGCGCCGAAGGGCCGTACCCGTCGCCGTGCCACCCGCAAGGCCACGGCGCCCGCGCCGGTCGCCGAGGCCGTCGCGGAGCCCGAGGCCGCTGCGGAGCCGGAGCCGGTCGTCGTGCCGGAGCCCGAGCCCGTCGTCGAGCCCGAGCCGGTCGTCGCGGCCGAGGAGGCCCCGGTGGCGGAGGCCGCACCGGCCCGTCCGCGCCGCCGTGCCACCCGTAAGGCCACCGCACCCGCCGGTTCCCCGGCGGGCGCCGCGGAGGCCGCCGTGCTGGTGGTCGAGGCCCCGGTGACCGAGCCGGCGGCGCCGGCCGAGGAAGCCGCACCCGCCGAGGCCGAGGAGCCCGCGCCGGCCAAGAAGGCCGCCCGCAAGGCTCCGGCCAAGAAGGCGGCCGCGGCGAAGAAGGCCCCGGCCAAGAAGGCGGCGGCCGCCAAGAAGACCGCGGTCAAGAAGACGGCCACGACCAAGAAGACCGCGGCGAAGCGGACGACGAAGAAGACCGCGGCGGCGGAGCAGCAGGCTGCCCCGTCCGTCTCGGCCCCGACCGAGGGCTGATATCGCGGCGTACGGTTCAAAACGGCTCTGTCCGGCACCAGTTGGTGCCGGACAGAGCCGTTTTTGCTGATGTGATCAACCTGTTAGGATCCGCGATCACCTCATGTCGGACATTGACTCTTGTTCAGCAGGCAGGTTCACGCCACAGTGGCCCAACGCTTGCTGTCAAGCGGCTTGCCACGGGGGGATCTCTGGCGAGCGGGGGGATGGGCCGACGCCCGCACACTGACCCGTGCCCGCGTCGCTCTTTTGTCGCACATCTTTCACGTTCCGTTGCTCCTTCCTGGTTTCCGGCTGCCGCTCAGCAGCTTCGAAATCGACGAAAACGGAACCCACTACGTGAGCAGAGCGACAACCGCGCCGCACGGCGCGGCCAGGCGGCGTGCCGCCAGAGGAGCGTGGGCCCTGGCGGCCACGGCCCTCACCCTGACCCTGACGGCAGGACCGACCCCCCTCGTGAGCACGGCCACCGCGGCCGCCGGCTGCTCCGGGGCCGAATCGGACTTCAACGGCGACGGCATCCGGGACACCGCGATCGCGGACCCCGAGGCCACCGTGAACGGCATCTCCAAGGCCGGGGTCGTGCACATCGTGTACGGCGGCGGCAAGGGGACCCTGGCGCTGACCCAGGAGGCCGCCAAGTCCGGGGGGTCCGAGGCGGGCGACCAGTTCGGCTACTCGATGGCCGTGTACGACGCCGACCTCGACGGCTGCAGCGACCTCGCCATCGGCACCCCGTACGAGGACGTCGGCACCGCCCCCGGCGGCGGCATCGACGCCGGCCGGATCGTCGTCGTCCACGGCTCGCCCACCGGCCTGGCCGCCGGCAAGGCGAGCGTCGAGTACGTCCAGGGCGCAGGCCTGATCTCGGCCATCGGCTCCGAGTTGTACGACTGGACGGGCTACTCCCTCGCCGCGGGCAAGACCTCGGCCGGTGTGCCGTTCCTCGTCGCCGGCGTGCCCGGTGAGGACGTCGGAACCACGGTGGACGCGGGCGCCTTCCTCTACATCTCCGGCTCGACCACGATGACGGCCACGCTCGTCACCCAGGAGACCACCAACGCGGGAGCCGTGCCCGACGCCAAGGAGGAGTACGACCGCTTCGGCACCACCGTTGCGGCCACCGCGACCCACCTCGCCGTCGGCTCCCCGGGCGAGGCCCAGGGCACCGTCGCCGAGGCCGGCGCGGTGACGATCTTCAGCCACGCCCTTACGGCGGGCTACCCCAAGCCGCTCAACGTGATCACCCAGGACACGCCCAACGTGCTCGGCGCCTGCGAGACCGGCGACGGCTTCGGCCGGTCGCTGGCCGCGACGCCCTACCGCGCCGCCGGAGCCACCAGCACCACCGAGTCCCTCCTCGCCGTCGGCATCCCGGGCGAGGACCTGTCCACGACCGTCGATGCGGGCGCCGTCCAGGTGTTCAAGATCGACGCGGCGGGTGCCTACACCGAGCTCGCCTGGATCGACCAGAACACCACCGACGTCGGCGGCGAGTCCGAGGCCGGCGACTACTTCGGCCAGCGCGTCGCCGCCTACAACACCGCCCCGACCAACACGAGCACCGGCGCCAACGTCAAGCTCGCCGTCGGCGTCCCGGGTGAGGACGGCGCCAACGGCGCCGCCGATCGGGGCGTGGTGCAGATGTTCGGGATGGTCGGAGCGCCCGGCGAGACCGACAAGATCCTGGAGCCCGGCTCCGAGATCCCGACCCCCGAGGCCCCGCGCGAGTACGCCGGGATGAGCATCGGCGGCGGAGCGGCCGGCCTCTACGTGGGCATGCCGTACGGCCCGGCCGCGGGCCACGCGGTCTACCTGTTCCCGTGGACGATCAGCGGCACGGGCGGCGCCCCCACCGAGACGTTCAAGCCCGGCGAGGGCGGTCTGCCCGCCGACCGCAACACCTTCGGAACGGTGGTCCGATGATGACGCACCAGCCACGCACCTCCCGCGGCATCGGCCGCACCGTGCTGCGCCGCGCCTCGATCGCCGCGGCGACCGCCGGCGCCGTCGTGGCCACCACCCTCGGCCTGGACATCTGGGAGGGCGCCGATGCGGCCCGTACCCAGGAGCCCGTCGCCGTGGGCACCCCCGTCCAGACGGAGTCGGAGGCCCGGGTCGCGGCCCGCAAGAGCGGCAAGCAGGTCGAGGTCCTCGGCCTGCGCACCGAGCAGCGGGAGATCTTCGCCGCGCCGGACGGCTCCTACACCGCCCGCGAGTACACCGAACCGGTGCACGCCGTGAAGAACGGCAAGTGGGTCGACATCGACAAGACGCTGGTCAAGCGCGCGGACGGCAGTGTCGTCCCGAAGGCGACCACCGTCGGTCTGGCCTTCTCCGACGGCGCGGCCGGCAAGCCGTTCGTCACCATGACCCGCAACACCCATGAGATGGCGCTGACCTGGCCCTACGGCAAGCTGCCCGCGCCCGTGCTCGACGGCGACACCGCCACGTACCCCGACGCGCTGCCGGGCGTGGACCTCAAGGTTCGCGCCGAGGCCAACGGCTTCGGCCACCTGCTGGTCGTCAAGACCCCGCAGGCCGCCGCCGACCCGCGCCTGACGCGCCTGGACCTCGGCCTCAAGGCCAAGGGCCTGACGTACAAGAAGGACGCGAACGGCGCGGTCACCGCCGAGGACAGCACGGTCGGCGGCACGGTCTTCCAGTCCGGTGCCCCGTCCATGTGGGACTCGGCCTCCTCCCAGGAGGCCGCCGCCCGCACCAAGGGCCCCAAGGCCGTCGCCCAGTCGCTGTCCGCGGCCCGTGCCGACGCCCCCACCGGGAAGGACGCGGCCGCGGACCTCGCTCCGGCCCTCGAAGGCCCGGGCGGCGGCGGCAAGGCCGCGGCCCTCGGCATCGAGGTGTCCAAGGACAAGCTGACCCTGGTCCCCGACCAGAAGCTGCTGCGCGACGGCGCGACGGTCTTCCCCGTGGTCATCGACCCGATCCAGAAGACGGCCGATCGCTCCGGCTGGACCGCCGTCATGTCGGGCAAGCCCACAGTGGGCGAGTGGAAGTACTCCGGCAGCGCGGGCGTGGGCAAGTGCCCGACGGACTACAGCGCCGCCTCGTGCGCCGGTGTCGGCACGCGCCGCGTCGCCTTCCAGATCCCGCTGTCCTTCTACAGCGGCAAGCAGATCCTCGGCGCCACCTTCAGCGCGCGCGTCCAGCACGTGTACTGGGCCGACGCCAGGGCCGAACCCATCCAGCTCCAGCGGATCGGCGGCAGCACCGCCCACATCGACAGCGGCAGCAACTGGAACAACACCCAGGGCGCGACGCTGACGACGCTGGAGACACTCAACGAGAAGATCCAGCCGACGAGCTGCACGTCCCAGGCCAACATGCACTTCAAGTCCGGTGCCTCCGGCGGCCTGACCAACAGCGTGCGCACCGCGGCCAACGAGGGCTGGCCCTCGATGCTCTTCAACCTCAAGGCGCAGAACGAGAGCAGCTTCGGCGGCTGGAAGCGGGTCTGCGGCAACGCGTACCTGAGCATCAGCTACAACACGCTGCCCGGCCTGATCGGCACCGGCTCCCTGTCGTCCAACCCCGGCGGCGCCTGCGTCACGGGCGCGGGCCGGCCCTACAGCGACGTGCCGCCGACGCTGCGCGCCATCGCGAACGACGCCGACGCGGGCGAGCAGGTCAAGGTCCGCTTCAAGCTGGAGTGGAAGGACGCGGCGGGCGCCGCCAAGTCCTACGAGGAGGACACGAACTACAAGGCGCCGACCAGCTCCACCCCCTTCGAGCACACCACCCGCACGACGATTCCCGAGAACACGGCCATCTCCTGGAGCGTCGCCGCCCATGACGGCGACGGCTGGGGTCCGTGGAGCGGCAAGTGCGAGTTCATGTACGACAAGTCCTTCCCGGGCAAGCCGAACGTGTTCACCGCCCAGTACCCGGCCACCAACGTCTACCACGACGGTGTCGGCGCTCCCGGCACGTTCACCTTCTCGCCCAACCCGAACGACACCGTGCCCGACACGGACGTCGTCAAGTACCGCTACACCTTCAGCGGTGAGACCGCCAAGGAGGTCGCCAACAGCACTGCGGGCGGCCCCGCCTCGGTGACCTGGACGCCCACCCGCTCCGGTCCGCACTGGGTCGACGTCGTCGCGGTCGACAAGGCGGCGCACCCGAGTGCCACTGCCCGCCACTCCTTCTACGTCGCCGCAGGCGCGGCCGCGGCCGCGCAGTGGAACCTCGCCGACGAGGCGGGCGGCAACGCCGCCGACGAGGAGCAGGGCAAGTACCCGGCCGGCTTCGGCCCGGGTGTCACCTTCGGTGTCCCCGGACCGGGCGGCACCATCGACCGCGCGGCCCGCTTCGACGGCACCGCCGACAGCTGGGTCGACGCGGGCAGCACGGTGCTGGACACCCTCAAGGGCTTCAGCGTCAGCGCCTGGGTCCGGCCCACGGACCTGAGCCGGGACATGACGGTGGTCAGCCAGGACGGCACCGGCGAGCCGGGCTTCGTCCTCGGCTACGACGCCATGGCCAAGACCTGGAAGTTCTCCGTCCCCGTCGACGACGTCGACACCCTCGGTGAATGGAAGGCCGTGTCCACCGGCGTCACCCCGGTCAAGGACCAGTGGGTGCTGCTGACCGGCATCTACGACGGAGCCGCCGGCAAGATCCAGCTGTACGTCGACAAGGACCTCAAGGGTGAGACGGTCCGCCGCTCCACCTGGAAGTCCTACGGCGCACTGCAGATCGGCCGCCACATCGACAAGGCGGGCTACGAGGACGCCTTCGTCGGCGACCTCGCCGAGGTCCGGGTCTTCAGCCGACCGCTCCTGCCCGCCCAGATCACCGACATCAAGACGGTGAGGCCGGAGCGCAAGGGGTACTGGCAGCTCAACGCGGCCCAGTCCGGAGCCTCCCCCGAGGCCGGCGGCGGCCAGGGCCTGACGATGGCCGGCAACGCGGCCATCTACGTCCCGAACCCCGACCCGCTGGCCGACCCGCCGCCGGTCGACGCCATGGTCGGAACCGGCCACCTGCTCCTCGACGGCAACGGCGACTACGTCTCGACGGCGGCCGCCCCGGTCACCGGTGCCGCGAGCTTCACGCTCTCGGCGCGAGTCCAGATCTCCTCGATCGACGCCACGGCCTCGCAGACCGTGTTCTCGCTGCCCGGTGCGAACGCCAACCGGGTCCAGGTCCGCTACCAGGGTGCAACCAAGCGCTGGGAGCTGGCCGTGGCCACGACCGACACGGCCGGCGCCACGGTGAAGGCCTTCTCCGAGAACCAGGTCCTGCCGGACACCAACCCCGTCGGCCAGCACCTGGCCGTCGTCTATGACGCGTTCGCCGGCCAGATCCGCCTGTACGTCAACGGCCAGCTGGCCGCGGCGCAGGGCGTGGACAACACGACCTGGGCCGCCACCGGCGGGCTCCAGGTGGGCCGTTCGGCCCGCGGCGCCGCCGAGTACTTCGCCGGAGCCATCGACGAGGTCCGCGCCTACAACGGCGCCCTCGACCCGACCTCCGTCGTCCAGCTCGCCGGCACGATCGAGCTGCCCCAGAGCTAGCCCCCGACCCGGACAGGTGTGCCCGCCCTGCGCAGGGCGGGCACACCTGTCCGCTTCCGCAGTACCTTCCTGCCCCTCTTTTGTGGAGTGCACTGATGTCTCTACGCGGCCGATTGCTCAATCGGCGCATACACCGGCGAACACTGGGCTCGGTCGTCATCAGCCTGAGCCTCGCCCTGTCCGCCTCGTCCGTCCAGGCGCTGGAACTGGCCCCCGGCGGCACCAAGCGGCCCGGAGTCCAGAACTTCGGCGACCCCGTCAAGGGAACCAAGGCCAAGTCCAAGGGCCGCCCGGCCAACGCCACCGCCAAGGCGGCCGTCAAGAAGCTGGACAAGCCCGTCTGGCCCGGCACGGGCAGCGCCGAACTGGCCGTCCCCGCCACCGGCGGAACGCCTGCGACCCAGGTGAAGGTGGGCGGCCTGCCCGTCACCGTCACCGCCCCGAAGGAAGCCGGCGCGAAGGCCTCGGCCACCTCCTTCTCGGCCGCCGCCATCGGCAGGACTGCCAAGCAGCCCGGCAAGGTCCGGGTCGACGTCGTCGACCCGAAGCGCGCCACCCAGCTCGGCGCCGGCGCGCTGCTGCGCGTCCAGCGGGCCGACCAGGCCGCCGACGGCGGTCAGGTCCGGCTGAACGTCGACTACGCGGCGTTCGCCGACGGCTTCGGCGGCAGCTACGGATCCCGCCTCCAGCTGGTCGAGCTCCCGGCCTGTGCGGCGGTCGCCGACCCCGGCACCGCGGCCTGCCCCGAACTCCCCAAGCCGCTCAAGACGGTCAACAACCCGAAGACGAAGACGGTCTCCGCGGACCTGACCGCCCCGGCCCGCCCGGCCGGCATGTCCATGATGGCGGCCGGTCCCGCAGCGGGCGGCTCGATGGTGGCCCTCGCCGCCGGTGACTCGGGCTCGCAGGGCAACTACGCGGCCACTCCGCTCGCCCCCTCGGCCAAGTGGAGCGTGGCCACGTCCTCGGGCGGCTTCTCCTGGTCGTACCCGCTGCGCACACCGCCCACCCCGGGCGGACTGGTGCCCACCGTCGGCCTCGGCTACTCCTCGCAGTCCGCGGACGGCCGTACCTCCGACACCAACAACCAGGGCTCCTGGCTCGGCGAGGGCTTCTCGTACGAGGCCGGCTACGTCGAGCGCACCTACAAGCCCTGCGCGAAGGACGGCCAGAAGACCTCCGCCGAGCAGTGCTGGGCCTTCGACAACGCCACGATCATGCTCAACGGCACGTCCACCCAGCTCATCAAGGGTGACGCCGACGGCAAGTGGCGGTTCGCGGCCGACGACGGCTCCAAGGTCGAGCAGCTCACCGGCGCCGTGAACGGCGACAACGACGGCGAGCACTGGAAGATCACCACGACCGACGGCACCGAGTACTACTTCGGCAAGAACCGTCTGCCGGGCTGGGCCACGGGCAACGAGGAGACCTCGTCCGTGTGGACGACCCCGGTCTTCGGCAACAACACCGGCGAGCCCTGCTACAACGCGACCTTCGCGAACGCCTCCTGCCAGCAAGGCTGGCGCTGGAACCTGGACTACGTCAAGGACCGCCAGGGCAACGTCATGTCGTACTTCTACGGCAAGGAGACGAACCACTACGCCCTGAACGGCAAGACCGACGTCAACGGCACCGCGTACACGGCCGGCGGCTACCTCAAGCGCGTCGACTACGGCCAGCGCGACGGCAGCGTGTACGCGGCGAAGGCCCCGGCCCGCGTGGTGTTCACCACGAAGGAGCGCTGCCTGGAGACCGACACCTTCAAGTGCCTCCCGGCCGACTTCAAGACGGCGAACGCCGCCCACTGGCCGGACGTCCCGATGGACCGGTACTGCGCGCCGAACACCAAGTGCAACGCCACGCAGGTAGCGGCCTCCTTCTGGACCCGCCAGCGGCTGACCGGCGTCACCACCCAGATCCGCAAGGACGCCACGAACTACGACGACGTGGACGCCTGGACGTTCACGCACCAGTTCACCGACAACGGCGACCAGTCGAAGACCCTGTGGCTGTCGAAGATCGACCACGAGGGCCGCAAGGGCGGCAGCGCCAAGGTCCCCTCGGTCGAACTGATGGGTACCCAGCTGGCCAACCGAGTGGATGGCCTCGGGGAGTCCATTGCCCCCTTCCACCGCTTCCGCCTCTCCACGGTCCTGAGCGAGACCGGCGCGCAGCTGGACGTCAACTACGCCCCGGCGGAGTGCACGAAGGACACCCTGCCCAAGCCGGGCGAGTCCACCAAGCGCTGCTACCCGGTCGTCTGGTCCCCGCCGGGATTCCTCGACCCGATCACCGACTGGTTCCACAAGTACGTCGTCCACCAGGTCATCGAGACCGACCGGACCGGCGGATCCCCGGAACAGGTCACCGAGTACGACTACCAGGGCCCCGCGGGCTGGCGTAAGGCCGAGCCCGACGGCATGACCGAGGACAAGTACCTCACCTGGGGCGGCTGGCAGGGCTACGGCAAGGTCAAGGTGACCACGGGCGGTGCGACCGTCAAGCCGACCCGGATCGACTACACGTACCTCCAAGGTCTGGACGGGGACAAGAAGCCCGACGGCAGCACCCGTTCGGTCACGGTCACCGACTCCGAGAACGGCACGCACACCGACCACAAGGAGTTCTCCGGCCATGAGCTGGAGGCGGCGACCTACGACGGCGACAAGCTCGTCTCCAAGGTCATCAAGACCCCGATGCGGCACTACACCGCGACGGACACCAACACTTGGGGCACCAGCCACGCCTCGCTGACCAAGACGGCCAAGACGCGCGGCTACTCGGTCACCGAGGGCGGCGACGGCCGCCGCGAGACCGAGTCGAACACCACGTACGACCTGGCGAACGGCACCGGCCGGATCCTCACCTCCGAGGACCTCGGCGACCTGTCCACCACGGCCGACGACACCTGCACTCGCACGTCCTACGCGGACAACGCGGGCGCCAACGTCCTCAGCCTGACCTCCAGGGTCGAGACCGTACTGGTCAAGTGCGCCACGACCCCCGACCGCAAGACCCAGGTGCTCTCCGACGAGCGCATCTCCTACGACGGCCTTGCCTTCGGCGCCGCGCCCACCGTGGGCCGGGCGACGAAGACCGAGCGCATGACGTCCCACAACGGGACCACTGCGACCTACCAGGTCACCGGCACCACGGCCTACGACGGCTTCGGCCGCCCGACCTCCCAGACCGACGCCTCGGGCGCCGAGACCAAGACGGAGTACACGGACGTCAACGGCCTCATCTCCCAGGCGAAGGTCACCAACGCCCTCGGGCACGTCACCACCACGGACTACGCACCCGCCTGGGGACAGTCCCTCGGCCAGACCGACCCGAACGGCAAGCGCAGCGACCTCGCGCTCGACCCGCTCGGCCGCCTGGTCTCGGTATGGCTGCCGGACCGCTCGAAGAGCGCCGGCCAGACGCCGAGCATCAAGTACAGCTACAACTTCCGCCTCGACAAGCCGGTCTCCGTCAAGACGGAGAAGATCGAGATCGACGGCTCGTACGGCGCCGAGTACCAGCTGTACGACAGCCTGCTGCGCCCGAGGCAGAAGCAGACCGAAGGGCCCAGCGGCACCCGCATGGTGGCCGACACCTTCTACAGCCCGACCGGCAAGGTCGCGAAGGTCAACGCGACGTACAACGCGGCAGGCGCGGCCTCCGACGAGCTGCTGATCGTCCGTAACGGCGATGTCGGCGCGCAGACCCTGTACGAGTACGACGGCCTGGGGCGGACCACCGCCGAGATCTTCGCGGCGGCGGGCGGCGAGCAGTGGCGCACGACGTACGTACACGGCGGTGACCGGGTCCACATCGACCCGCCGGTCGGCGGCGTGCCGACGACCACCCTGACGGACGCGCAGAACCGCACGACGGAGGTCCGCCACTACAAGGGCGCCGCCCCCGTCCCGGCGGGACCGACGTCCGGCTACGACAGCACGAAGTACGGCTACACGCCGGCGGGCAAGCTGGCGCAGCTCGAGGACGCCGGGGGCAACGTCTGGACGTACAAGTACGACCAGCTCGGCCGACTGACGGAGGCCGTCGACCCGGACTCGGGCAAGCGGACCACCGCGTACGACGAGGTCGACCGTCCGGTCTCCGTGACCGAAGCCCGGGGCAAGACGATCTCGACCGTCTACGACAAGCTCGGCCGGACGCTGTCGACGTGGGACGGTGCCCCAACCACCGGCACCAAGCTCACCGAGCAGCGCTACGACAAGGCGGGCTGGCTCGGCAAGGGCTGGGCTTCGCTGCGCTACATCAACGCGACGGAGTACTTCGCCGCGATCGTCCAGGGAATGGACGAGTTCTACCAGCCGCTGAAGACGGCCTACACGGTCCCCGCCTCCTCGGGAACGGGCCTGGCGGGCACCTACGTCTACGGCACCGCCTACAACCGTGACGGCACCAAGCAGAGCGACAGCGTCCCCGCTGCGGGCGGTCTCCCCGCCGAGGCCCTGGCCTACAGCTACGACGACATCCAGCGCCCGAAGAGCATGACGGGCACGACGCCGTACGTCACCAACGCCATCTGGTCCGGCCGCACCCTGCTCCAGCAGCTGGAGCTGAACAACGGCGGCAAGAAGACCTGGCAGACCTTCCAGTACGAGACCGGCACCGACCGCCTGATCAAGTCGACGGTGGACATCTACGGCTCGACCACCGGTCCGGCCAAGGAGTCGAACTACTCGTACGACCAGATCGGCAACGTCAGGTCCATCGCGGACACGGCCGGAGCGGGCACGCCCGACCTGCAGTGCTTCGCGTACGACTACCAGAACCGGATGACGGAGTCCTGGACCCCGGCGACCACGAAGGCCGGGGCGACCGCGGCCGGCACGGTCGGCAGCCAGGTCCCGGTCTCGGGCTCGGGCCCGGCGGCCTGCTCCGGCGCTCCCGGCTCCGCCGCCCTGGGCGGTCCGGCGCCGTACTGGAACTCGTACACCTTCGACACGGTGGGCAACCGCCTCTCCGAGACGGCCCACGACACCGGCCTGAACGCGTCGAAGGACGTCAAGCGCACCTTCACCTACAAGGCGGGGACGCACCGGGTCGAGAAGGTCGTGGAGAACTCCCCGACCGGCAACCGCCAGTACACGTACGGCTACGACGCAGCGGGCAACACGACGCAGCGGACGATCGGAGGCAACACCCAGACCCTGGAGTACGACTCCCAGGGCGACCCGGTTCGCAACAGCCAGCCGGACGACGTCACGACCCCCGGCAAGAACGAGGCGTCGGAGACGACCTTCCTCTACGGCCCGGGGGGCAACCGCATCCAGCGCAAGGACGCCACCGGCACCACGGTGTACCTGCCGGGCATGGAGCTGCGCCTGGATGCGGGAGCGACTACGGCGAAGGCGACGCGCCACTACGCCTTTGCGGGCCAGAGCATCGCGGTCCGCACCCCTGACAACAAGCTGTCCTTCCTCGCCTCGGACCACCACGGCACGGGCGAGCTGGCGATCGACGCAACCACCGGCGCGGTCACCCAGCGACGGATGGACCCCTACGGCAACAAGCGCGGCACCCCGCAGGGCACCTGGCCGGGGGAGAAGGGCTTCGTCGGCGGCACCATCGACACGTCGACCGGTCTGACGACGATCGGCGCGCGCGAGTACGACTCGTTCCTGGGCAAGTTCATCACCCCGGACCCGGTCGTCGACACGAGCGACGCCCAGCAGCTCAACGCGTATGCGTACGCCCACAACCGCCCGGTCTCGGCGAGTGACCCGACGGGTCTGTACGACCCGGACGAGAGGGCGTACTGCCAGTCGCACCCGAGCAGCTGCACCAGCGGCAAGGTCAACACGAACACTACGCCGGAGCAGCAGGACGTCAACGACGCCACGGACAACCTGAACCGGGCGGAGGGCAACCTCAACAGCGCCAAGGGCAAGGTCAAGACCGCAGTCAAGCAGATCACCAAGATCCTGATGGACGAGCTTGGTGTGACCGCGGCCCTGGACTGCTTCTCCAGTGGAGACCTCGGCGCCTGCGGTGAGACCGCACTGAACATCGCGGGCAGCTTCGCGGGAGGCCTGGCGGGCAAGGTCCTGGCCAAGTACGGCGCCCCGTGGAAGTGGGAGAAGGCGGGACAACTGATCAAGCGCCTGGCCGGCTTGGCAGGCGACCTGATCGACGGTGCCAAGGCGTGGTGGAAGGCCGCCGATGCCGTCGGCAAGGCCAAGGGGGCTCTGTCAGCAGCCAAGGCCAAACTCAAGCCGGGCTCGGCGTTCGACGAGGCAGCGCTGCTACAGGAGGCCAATGAGGCGCGGGACCTCGTGGTGGACGAGTTGTCCAAGGGGCCGGCGTCCATGCGGTCGAAGCACGCGGTCGCCGTCGGCGCCTTCAACGTCAGGACGGGCAAGGTGGCGTCCGGCGTGTCTTCCAAGCCCAAGGGCGACTTCCCGGGCGAATGCGCCGAGGCGTGTGCAGCACGTAATGTCGGTGGGGACCTGAAGGACATCCGCTTCACGCGGGCCGTCCGGCCGAGAGGTTCGGGCAATCCGCCGAAGGACCAGCCTGTCTGTGCCGCCTACTGCGAGCCCACCTACGGCAGAAGGGCGTTCCCCGACCCGGACACCACATATGCGTCCGACCTGGCGAAGGACTGATCACGTGACGAACGAACAGGCGCGGCAGCTCGTGGCGTCGCTCACCGGTGCCCGGGACGCGGCTTCGGTCGAGCGGTGGGCGTACGAGATCGAAGACCTGGTGGTGCCGATCAACGACTCTCTCCGGCCGGGAGCGGATGCGGTGGCCGCGTGCCTCGTCGCCGGTCTCGCGACCGCGACCGCCGAATCGCGGGCGGAGGTCCTGCACCTCCTGGTCCAGCTCGCCGCCTCCGTGGTGGAGGCCGATGATCCCGACTCCGTGCGCGAACTGCGGCAGGAGATCGAGCGGGGATTGCCGGCGTTCGAGGCGGTGGCGGACACGGGTTCCGGTGGGGAGCGACTGGTCTGTGTCGACCTGTTCTCCACCTGTGCGCGGTTCGGCAGGTCTTGCTACGACCGGTCGACCAAGGTCATGTCGAGGCTGGCCGAGGGCGGAGCCGACCTGAAGGCGAGAGCGGCTGTCGAATTCGACGACCTCCGGGTGAACGGGTATCCCGCACGGTTCGACCCGCCGGCTCTCGGCGAGTAGTCGGCGACGACCGTGTGTGATCGGGCCCCGGTTTGACCCATCAAACCGGGGCCCGTAACCTGGGTCGCTGGCGTGTCTATGTGTACGCCATCCACTGAGCACCTCACCTCCCGTATCGCCTCGCGGCGCGGGGGAGGCCGGTCTGCGGGTTCCCGCGGGGCCGGCTGGCTTCAGGGGTTCCCGAATCGAGTGAGAGAGAGATCCGCGTGTACGCCATCGTGCGCAGCGGTGGTCGCCAGCACAAGGTTGCTGTCGGCGACATCGTTGAGGTTGACAAGATTTCCACTGCCAAGGTTGGCGACACGGTCGAGCTCTCGACCCTGCTCGTTGTCGACGGCGACGCCGTGACCAGCGACCCGTGGGTCCTGGCCGGTATCAAGGTCACGGCCGAGGTCGTGGACCACCACAAGGGCGCCAAGATCGACATCCTGCGCTACAAGAACAAGACCGGCTACCGCCGTCGCCAGGGTCACCGCCAGCAGTACACGGCGATCAAGGTCACCGGTATCCCCGCGGCTGCGAAGTAAGAGGGACTGAGACATGGCACACAAGAAGGGCGCATCGTCCACCCGGAACGGGCGCGATTCCAATGCTCAGCGGCTCGGCGTGAAGCGCTTCGGCGGTCAGGTCGTTTCCGCTGGTGAGATCCTCGTCCGCCAGCGCGGCACCCACTTCCACCCCGGTGCGGGTGTGGGCCGTGGCGGCGACGACACGCTGTTCGCGCTGCAGGCGGGTGCTGTCCAGTTCGGCACGCACCGTGGCCGCAAGGTCGTCAACATCGTTCCGGCCGCCTGATCCAGCTTCTGCTGATCAAGCGTACGTAACTTCCCGAGGGCGGATCTCAGCTCTTCCCGGCTCAGGCCGGGAAGAGAGGTCCGCCCTCGGCGCGTTGTCACATAGACACGTTTAATGGGCAGCAAGGCCTGCCACCGGATTTTCCGGACTATCCCCGCTGTATCTGGAGGAACAACCATGACCACCTTCGTGGACCGCGTCGAGCTGCACGTCGCCGCGGGTAACGGAGGCCACGGCTGCGCCTCCGTTCACCGGGAGAAGTTCAAGCCGCTCGGCGGCCCCGACGGCGGCAACGGCGGCCGTGGCGGCGACGTCATCCTGGTGGTGGAGCAGGCGATCACCACCCTGCTGGACTACCACCACAGTCCGCACCGCAAGGCGACCAACGGCAAGCCCGGCGAGGGCGGCAACCGCTCCGGCAAGGACGGCCAGGACCTGATCCTGCCCGTGCCCGACGGCACCGTCGTCCTCGACAAGCAGGGCAACGTCCTCGCCGACCTCGTCGGCCAGGGCACCACCTACGTGGCCGCCGAGGGCGGCCGCGGCGGCCTCGGCAACGCCGCGCTCTCCTCCGCCCGCCGCAAGGCCCCCGGCTTCGCGCTCCTCGGCGTCCCCGGCACCACCGGCGACATCGTCCTGGAGCTCAAGACCGTCGCCGACGTGGCGCTGGTCGGCTTCCCGAGCGCCGGCAAGTCCTCGCTGATCTCGGTGCTCTCCTCGGCCAAGCCGAAGATCGCGGACTACCCCTTCACCACCCTCGTCCCCAACCTGGGCGTCGTCACCGCCGGCTCGACCGTCTACACGATCGCCGACGTCCCGGGCCTGATCCCCGGCGCCAGCCAGGGCAGGGGACTGGGCCTGGAGTTCCTGCGCCACGTCGAGCGCTGCTCGGTGCTCGTGCACGTCCTGGACACCGCCACCCTGGAGACCGACCGCGACCCGATCGCCGACCTCGACGTCATCGAGGAGGAGCTCAAGCTCTACGGCGGCGGCCTGGAGAAGCGCCCCCGCCTCGTCGTCCTCAACAAGGTCGACATCCCGGACGGCCAGGAGCTCGCCGACATGGTGCGCCCCGACCTGGAGGCACGCGGCTACAAGGTCTTCGAGGTCTCCGCGGTCGCCCGTACGGGCCTGAAGGAGCTCTCCTACTTCCTCGCCGAGGTCATCGCGAAGGCCCGCGCCCGCAAGCCGAAGGAGGAGGCGACCCGCATCGTCATCCGCCCGAAGGCCGTGGACGACGCCGGCTTCACCGTCGCCTACGACGAGGCCGAGGACGTGTACGTGGTGCGCGGCGAGAAGCCGGAGCGCTGGGTCCGCCAGACCGACTTCAACAACGACGAGGCCGTCGGCTACCTGGCCGACCGCCTCAACCGCCTCGGTGTCGAGGAGGCGCTCAAGAAGGCCGGCGCCCGCGCCGGCGACGGCGTCGCCATCGGCTCCGACGAGAACGCGGTCGTCTTCGACTGGGAGCCGACCATGATGGCCGGCGCCGAGATGCTGGGCCGCCGCGGTGAGGACCACCGCCTGGAGGCTCCGCGCCCGGCCACGACGCGCCGCAAGGAGAAGGAAGCCAAGCGCGGGGACTCGGCGCAGCAGGAGTACGACGAATTCCGGCCGTTCTAGTCCCCTCCCGAGGGCAGCTGCCCCGGAGGGTCTGAAGGCGTCCTTATACGGGTCGCCTAGGATCCTCCGGGTGAACAGCAGCAACCTCCCCACGGTCTCCGTCGTGGTCATCGCGTACAACGACGCCGGGCTCGTGGGCGAGGCCGTCTCCTCGGCCCTCGCCCAGGGCCCGGTGGTCACCGAGGTCATCGCGGTGAACGACGCCTCGTCCGACGGCACCGCGCGGGTGCTGGACGAACTGGCCTCCGTCCACCCCCGCCTCAAGGTCGTGCACCGGACGGAGAACAGCGGCGGGTGCGGCACCCCGCGCAACGACGGGATCGCCGCGGCGTCCGGCCGGTACGTGCTCTTCCTCGACAGCGACGACATCCTGCCACCGGGCGCGGCGGACGCCCTGGTGCGCACCGCCGAGCGGCACCGCGCCCCGGTCACCGTCGGCGCGGCCGTGCGGCGCGAGCTGCCCCAGCAGCACGACGTGCCGTGGATGCCCGGTCTCTACACCCCCGGCGACGTCATCGAGCGCCCGGCGGACCGGCCCGAGCTCGTCCGCGACACCCTCTGCGTCAACAAGCTCTACGAGCGCGCCTTCCTGGAGGAGCACGGCCTGCGCTTCCCGGACGGCCGGTTCGTCTACGAGGACTTCGTCTTCACGTCCCGCGTGCTCGCCGCGGCCCCCCGCATCGCCGTCACGGGCGACCTCGTCTACGTCTGGCACGTGCGCCGCAGCGCCGCCCAGGTGTCCATCTCCCTGGACCGCAAGGACGTCGGGAACTGGCGCTCCCGCATCGAGGCCCACCGCACGGCCGCCCGGACCCTCGCCGCCGCCTCCCCGGTCCTGGGCAGTGCCTGCCAGGTGAAGTTCCTCGAGTACGACCTGCGCATGTACCTGCGCGAGCTCGGCCGCGATCCCGAGTACCAGGCGGCCTGGTGGACCCTCACCCGGGAGTACGTCGACACCTTCGCCGAGGCCGACGTCGAGGCAGCCGCGGCCCACGCCCGCTGGATCGTCCGGGTGCTGCGTGCCACCGCGACCCCGCCCGCCGACATCGAGCGGCTCACCCGCCTCGCTGCCGAACCGCCGCGCCTGCTGCCCCCGTACGCGGTCGGCGCCTCCGGCGAACCGGTGTGGAGCGAGGAGCTCCCCGCCGCGCTGGACGGCCTGCCGGCGCTGCCGGTCGGGGAACTGCCCGTCACCGCCGACGCCGAGCCGGCCGGCCGCGGCGCCGTACGGGTCCGCGTGCACGACCTCTACGGGCGCCTCGCCGAGGCCGGACCGCAGACCGCCCGCCTGAGCTTCATGCCCCGCGCCGGAGGCGAACCCGTCCTCGCGCGCCCCGTCGAGCTGCTGCCCGACCAGGAGGGCGGCTGGACGGCCGTCCTGCCGTTCCGCCTCGCCGACCTGGCCGTCACCGGCCGCCGCCAGGGACTGCGCAGGATGCAGGCCTGGAACGTCGGGCTGGGCGTGCAGTGTGCCGACGGGAGCTCGGTGTCCACCTCTCTGCGCCCCCGGGGCCGGCTCCTCCGCCGCCGGGCGCTGCCCAGCAGCCGGTACGGTGTTCTGCTGGCGCAGCCCTACCGGACGGGGGCCGGCGCCCTCGCGCTGCGCCTCGCGCCCGGCGCCGAGGGAGCCCTGGACCTCGTACGCAACCGCCTCCACCGGGCCCGGGCAGCCCGGGGGGCGGGCTGAACCCGATGCGCCCCGCTGCGCTTTCCCCACCGAAGTCGGACAGGACCAAGGAGATACACATGACGTTTCTGATCACCGGTGGCGCCGGTTACATCGGCGCGCACGTCGTCCGCGCGATGCTGCTCGCGGGGGAGAAGGTCGTCGTCCTCGACGACCTCTCCACGGGCAACGAGGCCCGCGTCCCGGAGGGCGTCCCGCTGGTGGTCGGCTCCGTCCTGGACCGGCTGGTGCTGGAGAAGACCATCCGCGAGCACAAGATCACGGGCGTGGTGCACCTGGCGGGCAAGAAGCAGGTCGGCGAGTCCGTCGAGAAGCCGCTGTACTACTACCACGAGAACGTCCAGGGCCTGACCGTCCTGCTCCAGGCCGTCGCCGACGCGGGCGTGCGCAACTTCCTCTTCTCCTCCTCCGCCTCCGTGTACGGCATGCCCGACGTGGACCTGGTCACCGAGGACACCCCGTGCGCGCCGCTGAGCCCGTACGGCGAGACCAAGCTGGCCGGCGAGTGGCTGGTCCGCGCCGCGGGCAAGGCGCACGGCATCTCCACCGCCTGCCTGCGCTACTTCAACGTGGCGGGCGCCGCGACCCCGGAGCTCGCGGACACCGGTGTCTTCAACCTGGTCCCGATGGTCTTCGAGCGGTACGACGCCGGCCAGGGCGCCAAGATCTTCGGTGACGACTACCCGACGCCGGACGGCACCTGCATCCGCGACTACATCCACGTCGAGGACCTGGCGGAGGCCCACGTGGCGGCCGCCCGCAAGCTGGCCGAGTGGGCCGCGGCCGAGGACTACAAGGACCTCACCGTCAACATCGGGCGCGGCGAGGGCGTCTCGGTCGCCGAGATGGTCGAACTCCTGAACAAGGGCACCGGGCACGACCACGCCCCGGTGATCAGCCCGCGCCGGCCCGGCGACCCGGCGAAGGTCGTGGCCTCCGCCGACCGGATCAACACGGTGCTGGGCTGGGCGGCCCGCCACGACGTCAGCGAGATGGTCACCTCCGCCTGGGCGGGCTGGGAGGCCAACAAGGTGGCCCGCGGCAACGCGCACCGCGACGTCCACAAGGCCTGACCGGTCCGGCCGGTGCCCCGGCCGTACGACGAAGCCGCCCGCCCCGGAGGTGTCCGGGGCGGGCGGCTTCGCCGTTCCTCGCGTGCGGCCCGGCCGTCAGCGCTCCAGGAAGGCGAACAGCTCCTCCCACCGGTCGGTGATCTCGGCGCTGGAGTAGCGCTTCACCGAGCGGAAGGCGTTGTCCCCGAGCCGGTCGCGCAGCTCGCGGTCGGACATCAGCGCGTGCAGGTGTCCGGCGAGCTCCATGGTGTTGCCCAGCCGGGCCAGCAGGCCGTCCTCGCCGTGTTCGACGATCTCGCGCACGCCCGGCGCGCAGTCGAAGGCGGCCGGAGCCACGCCCGCCGCCATCGCCTCCAGCAGCGTGATCGGGAAGCCCTCGGCGCGCGATGCCTGAGCGAAGACCGAGGCCTCCCGCAGCGCGCCGAGCACGTCGTCGGTGCTGCCCATCCACTCGACACAGTCGTCGAGCCCGAGCGCGGTGCAGTGCGCCCGCAGGGCCTCCTCCTCCACACCCGCGCCGTAGATGCGCAGGACCCAGTCGGGGTGGTGCGGCGCCGCGTCGGCCCACGCGTCGAGCAGCAGGTCGACGCCCTTCTCGAAGGCGAGGCGGCCGACGCTCGCCACGACCTTCCCGGTGCGCGGAGCGGGGGCGCCGGGCATGAAGGGGATCGGGTTCGGCATGCTGCCGACGTTCTCCATGCCCGCCCGGATCCACAGGTCCGCGTCCTCGGGGGTCAGCACCAGCAGCCGGTCGACCTCCCGGTAGTGCCGGCGGACCCGCTCGCCGCGGGTGGACTTCTGGCTGGCCTCGAACGACTCGTGGCTCATGCCGATGACGGACAGCCCCTTGGTGTCGGCGAGCGCCACCCACTCCATCGCCCAGACCTGGGTGACGATGACGACCCCGCCCGGACGGGCTCCGCGCAGCAGCTCGCTCAGCCGGTCCGCCTTGGCCCGCATCTGCGCCCGCCTGGCCGCCTGACGGCGCCGCTCGGGCGCGTTCAGCCGGCCCTTGATGCCGCGCAGCCGGCGCGCCGACGGCGGGTGGGCCTCGTACAGGGTCGTCGTCCCGTATGGCAGGTCCTCGGGCAGCTTCTGCCGGATCTCCTCGGCGACCGGCGCGATGCCCACGATGTGCACCCTGTGCCCGCGGTCGGTGAAGTGCCGGGCCATCTGGTGCGACCAGGTGGTCACGCCGCCGATCTCGTCGACGCTGTTGGAGACGATGAAGATGTCCCGGCTCACTTGCCGCTCCCGGTGAAGAACTTCTCGACGATCTGGCGGGCCGCGTCCCCGCGGTCGTACTCGCCGAACTCGGTGAGGAAGCGCTGCCGCGCCTCCGCGTACTTGGCGTCCGCCTCCTCGAAGGCCGCCAGCGCCTGCAGGAGTTCGTCCGCGGTGGCCACCACCGGGCCCGGGGCCTTCTCCTTCAGGTCGAAGTACGTGCCGCGGATGTCGGTGGCGTACTTCTCGTAGTCGTACGCGAAGAACACCATCGGCCGGTCCAGGACCGCGTAGTCGAACATCACGGACGAGTAGTCGGTGATGAGTCCGTCGGCGAGGGCCAGCAGCGGGGTGATGTCGTGGTGCCGTGACACGTCGACGACCCGGCCTGCGACCGAGGGCGGCAGCGAGACGCTGTTGAGGTAGTGGGTCCGCACCAGCAGCGTGAAGCGGTCGCCGAGCCGGTCCGCGAACTCCTCCACGTCGAAGGGGAAGGTGAAGCCCTCCACCGCGCCGTCCGCGCCCGCCCGGAAGGTCGGCGCGTACAGCAGCACCTTCTTGTCCGGGTCGATGCCGAGTTCGGCGGCGAGGGCGCCGCGGACCCGCTCGCCGCTGGCCACCTCGGCCCGGTGCGCCTCGACGAGGGCGTCGTTGCGCGGGTAGCCCGTGCGCAGCAGCACCTCGTCGCGCAGCCGGAAGCCCTTGGCGAGGGTGCGGACGTCGTGCTCGGAGCGGATCAGGAAGTGGTCGAAGCGGTCCACGGCCGCCTGGAAGCGGGCCTGCCCGGCCCGGCCCTGCGCCTTGGTGCGGGGCTCGTGGAAGCCCATCCGCTTGAGCGCGGAGCCGTGCCAGGTCTGGATGTACGTGGTGCCCGGGCGCTTGGCGAGGGCCAGCGGGAAGCCCTGGTTGTCGACCCAGTACTCGGCCTGGGCCAGGGCGCGCAGGTACTGCCAGCTCCAGCGCTTGACCAGGGTGGCCTCCTTCGGGAAGCCGGTGGGCTTGGCGCCCGCGTACGACCAGACCGCCTCGAAGGGCGCGCCCTGGCGGACCATCTCCTCGTAGATGGCCTTCGGGCTGTCGCTGTACTGCTTGCCCATGTGGCTCTCGAAGACGACCGTGCCCTTCTTGACGGGCAGCTTGGAGAAGACCTCGTGGTAGATCTTCACCTTCTGCTCGCCGGAGCCCATGTTCCGGCGGGCCCGCAGGGCCTTGCGCAGACCCCGCTTGACCACGCCCGCCGCCTTGCCCTGTATGGCGTTGTTGATCAGCGACTGGGTGCGGACGGCGGCGGCGCCCTCCGCGGTCAGGACGTAGGAGAGGTTGCCCTTCTTGGTCATCTCCGCGGCGAAGCGGTCGGAGACCAGACGCGTCAGCCGCGGCCGGACGCGCAGCCGGGCCGCCGAGTCCAGGTCGAGGCCGCCGACCGAGACGCGGGTGGTGATCCGCTCGCCCCCGGCGGTCAGCTTGAGCCGGACGTCCCAGACGGCGTCGATGATGCCGAGGGGGCGCACGGTGCCGCCGATGTCCGCCGTGGTGCGCCACTCGATCGTGTCACCGGCGTGCCGCAGGGTTGTCACCGGGAAGCTGAAGGAGCGCACGCCGACCTGCCGGCGGGCCCTCAGCTCCAGGGTGGCCTTCAGCTCCGCGTCGTCGGCGATGCGGCCCAGCGGGTTCACGACGGTGCCGGACAGCGTCACGGTGCCGCGGCCGTCGTCCTCGTAGGAGGTGAGCCGGTTGCCCAGGGTGAGGGAGGGGAGCGGGGTGGTGTGGAACCCCTGCTCGGTGACGTCCAGTATCCGGCGGGCCTCGGCGGCGTCGGGGCCGTCGAGGTGCTGCCCGCACCAGTAGACGCGGCCGTCGCGCTCGGCGAGCGGCGAGGTCAGCCGGCCCTTGTTGATCATGGCGTCGGCGGCCGGGAGCAGGTTGTCCCAGTCCTCCTTGCCCAGCAGGTACGCGCAGATCGCCTGGAGATGGGTGACGTGCTCGTACGCCTCCGGGTCGATGCCGGCGAGGTAGCCGTTGGCGAGGCCCGCGAACTCCTGGCGGTACTCGTCGCTCAGCAGCGGCAGGTCGCGCAGGTGCAGGACCAGGTCGTGCTTGAGGAACTTGGCGTCCTTGGCCGACTTGATGTCCGTGTGGCCCTTGGCCGCCAGCAGTTCGTCTACGCGCCGGTGGATCTCCATCCGGTGGACGAAGTTCGCGATCTCGTGGCGCCGGTTGCTGATCGACTTGGCCGCGGCCTTCTCGACCACGTTCCAGAAGTAGACGTGGTTGGGGATCAGCGTGATGCGCCGGGCCGCCACGTACGCCTGCGCGGAGAACAGCAGGTCCTCGTAGTGGATGCCGACCGGGAACTCCAGGCCCTGCTCCAGCAGGAACGCGCGCCGGTAGCACTTGTTCGTGGAGAGCGTGTCGTAGACCAGCAGGTCCGGGAACTCGGTGATCGACTCCAGCGTGCGGGTGCGCGAGTAGATCCAGGGGTACCACTCGGTGGTCTTGCCCCACCGGTTGTCGAGGTGCACGCGTACGCACATGCCCGAGACCAGGTCGGAGCCGGTCCGCTCGGCGGCGGACAGCATGTTCCGGCAGGCGTTGCGCTCCAGCACGTCGTCGCTGTCGAGGAACATCACGTACGTTCCGGTGGCCTGCTGGACACCGTGGTTGCGCGGCGCACCGCAGCCGCCGCTGTTCTGCGGCAGCTGGAAGGCGCGCACTCTCCCCGGATGCGCGGACTCGAGTTCCTGGGCGACCGCGAAGGAGCGGTCCTGGCTGCAGTCGTCGACGATCACGACCTCGACACCCTGGAGTGTCTGGTCGAGAACCGACTGGACTGCTGTCGACAGACGCTCTGCGTCGTTGTAGACGATGACGACCACGGAGACGTCGGGCACGTGCACCTCGATCCCTTCGTTTCGTTCCGCTCATTCCGCTTATCCCGTCAAAGCTACCGTGTGCCGCCCTCGGCAAAGGCAGGGCGACTCTCGGTAGCCGCTCGCCGTGCATACTTCTAAGGAAGAGGTGAGAGGCGGGTCCGGTCGCCACAATCACCCGTTCGGATCCAGCAGGAAGTGTTCATGACGAAGCTGTCCGTAGTTGTCCCTTGCTACAACGAAGAAGCCGTCATCGACAGCTTCGACGTGGAGATCCGCAGGGTCCTGGACTCCCTGCCCGTCGAGTACGAGGTCTGCTACGTCGACGACGGAAGCCGCGACGGGACCCTCGACAAGCTCCGGAAGATCGCCGCCGAACACGGCGAACAGACCCGCTACGTCTCCTTCAGCCGCAACTTCGGCAAGGAGTCCGGCATGCTCGCCGGCCTGCGCGAGGCCACCGGCGACGCCGTCGTGATCATGGACGCCGACCTCCAGCACCCGCCGGAGCTCATCGCGACCATGCTGGAGCACTACCGGCAGGGCCACGACCAGATCATCGCCCGCCGCACCCGCGAGGGCGACAAGAAGGTGCGGTCCGCGCTCAGCCGCCTCTACTACCGGGGCGTGAACCGCTGGGTCGACGTCGAGCTCACCGACGGCGTCGGCGACTTCCGGATGCTGTCGCGCCCCGCCGTGGACGCCCTGCTCTCCCTGCCGGAGTACAACCGCTTCTCCAAGGGCCTGTTCTCCTGGATCGGCTTCGACACCGTCCACTTCGACTACCGCAACGCGCAGCGCGAGGCCGGCGAGACCAAGTGGAAGTTCGGCGCCCTGCTGAACTACGGCATGGACGGCCTGATCTCCTTCAACAACCGGCCGCTGCGGATCGGCATCTGGTTCGGCGTGTCGCTGGTCGCCCTGACGGGCCTCTACGCACTGTGGATCACCGTCATGGCGATCACCAACGGCGTGGACGCGCCGGGCTACGTCACCCTGGTGGCCATCATCACGGGCCTGGGCGGCGTACAACTGATCATGCTGGGCCTCGTCGGCGAGTACATCGGCCGCATCTACTACGAGACCAAGCGGCGGCCGCACTTCCTGGTCAAGGAGTCGCACGGCTCCGAACCCCTCCCGAGGACCGCGGGCACCACCCCGGCGGCAGAACCGACGATTGTGGAGCGCAGCGCCCGATGACCCGCAAGGAGCAGCTCGGCCAGGTATTCCGCTTCGCCCTCGTGGGCGGGGTCAACACCGGCACCTTCTTCGGCCTCTACCTCCTGCTTCACCCGTGGATGCCGTACTTCGCCGCCTACTCGCTCGCCTTCGTGCTGGCGATGGTCGGCTCGTTCTTCATGAACACCTACTTCACCTACCGGACGCGGCCGACCTGGAAGAAGTTCCTCCTCTTCCCGCTGACGAACGTGACCAACTACGTCATCCAGTCCGCCGGCCTGTACGCCCTGGTGACCTGGGCCGGGATGGACACCCGGATCGCCCCGCTGGTCGCGGCGGTCGTGGCGATCCCGTTCACCTTCCTCCTCTCCCGCAAGATCCTCGTCCCGGGCGCGGCCCGGGCCGCGGCCGAGCAGGAGGAGCGCCAGGGGCAGGCCAGGACCTCGTCCACGGTCTGAGTCCGGGTCCGGGTCCAGGTCTGAGTCCAGGCCCGGGTCCGGGTCCACGGTCTGAAACCCTTGAGCGGCCCCCGACGGCCACCCCGTAGATTGAGGTGGCAGGCATTGAAGGTGAAGGCAAGGGGCAAGGGGAAGAACGTGTCAGCCGCTAGGCAAGGTGTCGTGGACGCCCGCAGGATCGTGGTCAAGGTCGGCTCCTCCTCCCTGACCACCGCGGCCGGCGGACTCGACGCCGACCGGGTGGACGCGCTCGTCGACGTCCTGGCCAAGGCCCGCAGCGGCGGTGAGAAGGAGATCGTCCTCGTCTCCAGCGGAGCCATCGCCGCCGGGCTGTCCCCGCTCGGCCTGCGCCGCCGCCCCAAGGACCTGGCCCGCCAGCAGGCCGCCGCCAGCGTCGGCCAGGGCCTCCTCGTCGCGCGCTACACCGCCTCCTTCGCGCGGTACGGCCTGCGCGTCGGCCAGGTGCTGCTCACCACCGACGACACCAGCCGCCGCGCCCACTACCGCAACGCGTACCGGACCCTCGACCAGCTGCTGGCCATGGGCGCACTCCCGGTCGTCAACGAGAACGACACCGTCGCCACGGACGAGATCCGCTTCGGCGACAACGACCGGCTCGCCGCCCTCGTCGCCCACCTCGTCCGCGCGGACCTCCTCGTCCTCCTCTCCGACGTCGACGGCCTCTACGACGGCGACCCGGCCCAGCCCGGCACCACCCGCATCGACGAGGTCCGCGGGCCCGAGGACATCGCGCACGTCTCCATCGGCAGCGCCGGCAAGGCGGGCGTGGGCACCGGCGGCATGGTCACCAAGGTCGAGGCGGCGCGGATCGCGGCAGCCGCCGGGATCCCGGTGGTGCTCACCTCTGCCAGCCAGGCCGCCGACGCCCTCGCCGGGCGCGGGACCGGAACGTTCTTCCACGCCACCGGGCGCCGCTCCGCGGACCGGCTGCTCTGGCTCCAGCACGCCTCCACCCCGCAGGGCCACCTGGTCCTCGACGACGGGGCGGTCAGGGCCGTGACCCAACGCGGCAGTTCGCTGCTGCCGGCGGGCATCGCGGCGGTCGAGGGAGACTTCGTGGCCGGGGACCCGGTGGAGCTGCGCGCAGCCGACGGCCGGGCCGTGGCCCGGGGGCTCGTCAACTTCGACGCCAAGGAACTCCCGCAGCTCCTCGGCCGCTCCACTCGCGAGCTCGCGCGGGAACTCGGACCCGCGTACGAGCGGGAGGTCGTCCACCGTGACGATCTGGTCCTGCTCCAGGGCTGAGGTTCGGCAAAACCGCAGCGCGGCCGCCCGGGGACTGGTCAACTGTGAGGGGCGGAGCAGGCGGACACGCGTAGCGGAGACGGGAGGCGGCTGGTGAGACGAGCACTGACCAGCGTCGGCACGGGGGACGGTGACGGCGGCGGGTACGAGCAGGACCAGGACCAGGCCTCGCGCCTGTGGCACGTGACCCTGAGCGTCTCCGGCAAGCCGGCCCCGCTGCCGGAGGTCCGGCGGGGACTGGAGCAACTGGCCCACGACCACCCCTTCCTCCTGACCAGCCGGTACGCCGACGACCACGCGGAGATCCGCTACTGGGAAGAGGCCCGCGACCTCCACGACGCGGCGGCCGTCGCCCTGCGCCTGTGGGGCGAGCACCGCTCCTCGGCGCAGCTGCCGCCCTGGGAGATCGTCGGCCTGGAGGTCATCGACCGCGCCACCTACCACCTGCGCGTCGCGGAGGGCTACGGCCCGCCCCCGGCCCACCCGGTGGGCGTCCACCCGTACTGACGTCTCCCGGGCCCCGCCTCGACCAGCCCCTCCGCCGTATGAGGAGCGGGGTCCGGGAGGCGGAGCCCCGGGAAACGGTGAAAGGGCGGGGCGGGGAGAGGCTCCGCGCAGCGGCAGGCCCGGCCCCGTCTCGCGGGATGGAAGCCCCACCGGGAGCGCGCCCCCGGCGCACTACCCTGGACGGCATGACCTCGCTCGACGACGCCACCGTCACCTCGCCCGTCCTCGCCACCGCGCACCGCGCCCGGACCGCCGCCGCGGCCATCGCCCCACTCCCGCGGTCCGCCAAGGACACGGCCCTGCTGGCGGTCGCGGACGCGCTGGAGGCCCGTACCGCCGAGATCATCGCGGCCAACGCCGTGGACACGGACAAGGCCCGCGCCGCCGGCACCAGCGAGACCGTCATCGACCGTCTCACCCTGACCCCCGAGCGGATCGCCGCCATCGCCTCCGACGTACGCGACGTCGCCGCGCTCCCCGACCCGGTCGGCGAGGTCGTCCGCGGCAGCACCCTGCCCAACGGCATCGACCTGCGGCAGATCCGCGTCCCCCTCGGGGTCGTCGGCATCATCTACGAGGCCCGCCCCAACGTCACCGTCGACGCCGCCGCCCTCTGCCTCAAGTCCGGCAACGCCGTCCTCCTGCGCGGCAGCTCCTCCGCCTACGCCTCCAACACCGCGCTCGTCGCCATCCTGCGCGACGCCGTCGAGGGCGCCGGCCTGCCCGCCGACGCGATCCAGCTCGTCCCCGGCGAGTCCCGCGACTCCGTCCGCGAGCTGATGCGCGCCCGAGGCCTCGTCGACGTGCTCATCCCGCGCGGCGGCGCCTCCCTCATCAAGACCGTGGTCGAGGAGTCCACCGTCCCGGTCATCGAGACCGGTACCGGCAACTGCCACGTCTACGTCGACGCCCAGGCCGACCTCGACATGGCCGTGGACATCCTCATCAACTCCAAGGCCCAGCGGCCCTCCGTCTGCAACGCCGCCGAGACCCTCCTCGTCCACCGCGAGATCGCCGGCGCCTTCCTGCCGCGCGCCCTCGACGCGCTCGCCGATGCCGGCGTCACCGTCCACGGCGACCCGGCCGTCCTCGCCGCCGCCGAGGGCACCAAGGCCACCGCCCTGCCCGCCACGGACGAGGACTGGGCCGCCGAGTACCTCTCGTACGACATCGCCGCGGCAGTCGTGGACTCCCTCGACGACGCCGTCACCCACATCCGCCGCTGGACCTCCGGGCACACCGAGGCGATCGTCACCACCTCGCAGGCCGCCGCGCGCCGCTTCACCCAGCTGGTCGACTCCACCACCGTCGCCGTGAATGCATCCACTCGGTTCACCGACGGTGGCCAGTTCGGTTTCGGCGCCGAGATCGGCATCTCCACGCAGAAGCTGCACGCCCGGGGCCCGATGGGGCTCCCCGAGCTCACCTCCACCAAGTACATCGTCACCGGCGACGGTCACGTTCGGTAGTCGAGGCGCCAACTCGGTGTGGCCGGAATTCGGCGGACACCCTGCCCAAAGGCTCCCCCCAGGTCTACGCTGTTCCCGTGCCGGACGACGTGGGGGGCAAGCCGTTCCCGGACGACGGGACCCCCGAAGACGATGCAGACGACCGCGGAGGCGCGGAAGAGTACTTCGCCTCCGTGGTGTTCGACGAGGACTTCGTCCGGAGCGCCGAGATCCATGAACCGAGCGCCGCAGAGCGCCAGCGGGCGGCCGACCGGGCGCGCGCCGAGGCGGAAGCCGCCCGGGCCGTCGCAGGTGGCTGGACGGGCGACGACGACCACGACGGCTACGGCTACGGCCACCCCGACGGGTACGACGGCGACGCCTACGGCTGGGAGCACGGCGGCGACCACGAGCGGGGCCACGGCCACCCCGACGGCCCGTACGGGGCCTACGGCGGCAGCCTGCGCCCCTACCGCGGGCGCGCGCCGTGGCTGCGCCCCGTCGCCTGGGTGCTCGCGTTCGTGATGGGCCTCGGCATGGTCGCGCTCGCCTTCAGCGCCGTCTACCGCAGTGCCTCGGGCGAAGCGGACCCCGCTCCCGCGCCCGCCAGCACCCCCAGGCGTGAAGTCACCGGCGTCGGCGCGTTTACGTACCCCTCAGTACGCCAACCCTGAAGGTACGACCCCACTCGCTTTCGCCGGAGCTGGGGGCTTCTCTGAAGCGGGGACAGCGGGGAGAAGCGATGGCCGTGCCAGGAGATCCACCCAGCGGCACCCCCGACGGCACCGGCGGGGGCGACGACGAGTTCCGGTCGGACGAGTTCCGATCGGACGAGTACCGGTCGGTGGTGTTCGACGAGGACTTCGTCCGTGCTGCCCGGCTCCAGGAGTACTCCGCCCAGGAACGCATGGGCGAGCACGCCCGGGCCGTCCGCAGCCGGTCCATCTGGTCGGGCGGGACCGCACCCCGTACCAGCACCCCCGGCCGCGGCGCCCGGCAGGGCATGCTGCTCGTGCTGCTCATCGCCACGGCCTTCGCCGTCGCCGTCTACATGGGGCTGCGCAACCCCTACGTGCCCCCGCCCGGGGGACCGGCCCAGGCGCTCACCAGCACCGTGGTCCCGCTCGCGCCGACCACCGCCGTGCCCGGCGGGCTGCCGCCCGAGCTGTTCGCCGGGAGCCCCGCCGCCGACTACCGGGTCGGGGCGGCCGGGATCACCCTGCCCGCGGTGCGCCGCACGCACCACTTCACCGACGTCCAGGTCGTCACCGCGCTGTCCATCGCCAAGGACTACCTGGTGCAGTCCTCGCTGGACCCCGACGTCCTGGCCGGCTCCGCCACCCGGCCGGTGCGCGTCCTGCTCGACCCCGACCAGCTGGCGCAGTTCGACCGCAGCATGACCTCGCCCTCCGGTGACGGCCGGCACGCGGCCACCGGCTGGCTCGTCCGCTTCGACCCGGCCACCGCCGTCATGGCCGACTCCCGGGTCCGGGTGAGCGGCACCCTCGCCTTCGAGGAGGTGGCCCAGGACGTGCTGGAGGTCACCACCGACCACACCTTCGTGTACGCCGTGCGGCCGGCCACCGGGGCTCCGGCCGCGGCCGACGGAGCATCGCTCTTCACCGTCCGGCGCGAGCTGCGGCTGCGCTTCGACCGGGACGACCTGAGCGCACGGCGGCTGGAGCTGGCATCGGCCTACGTGATGGCCGGGCCGCAGGACTGCTCCGCCGACCCGGCCGGAGGCTTCCGCCCGCTCCTGGCCGGGGCCGGCCCCACCACCGTGGGACCGGCCGCGAGCGACCCCTACGCCAGCGGCCACCCGAGGCGCTCGGCCGGGCTGTGCGGCGTACTGGCCCCCTCCGCGACTCCGGGCGGCGCCCCGGTCAGCCCTGCCCCGTAGCCCCCTTGCCCTCGGAGCCGGTGTCGGTACCCGCGCCGCCCCCGGCGCCGGCGCCGGTGAACTTGTCACGCAGTCGGCCGCCCATGTCGGCCGCACCGCCCGCGATGTCTCCCACCAGCTTGAACAGCGGGTCCTTGCTGGTGCGCACCGAGTCGGCGTAGTGCGCGGCCGACTCCCGGAAGGAGTCCGTGACCGAGGTGTCCTTGTCCTCCTCGCGGCGCGGGTAGTGGCCGTCCATGATCCGCTGGTAGTCCCGGCTCTCCGACCACTTCTTCAGCTCGGCCGCCCGGACGGTGGTGAAGGGGTGCGTGCGCGGCAGCATGTTGAGGATCTTCAGCACGGAATCCCGCAGGTCGCCGCCCTTCTCGTACTCGTCGGCCTGCTCCAGGAAGGCGTCCACGTTCATCTCGTGCAGGTGGTTGCCGCCCGCCAGCTTCATCAGCCCGCGCATCGAGGCCGTGACGTCCTGCCCCACCAGCAGCCCCGCCCGGTCGGCCGAGAGCTCCGACTTGCGGAACCACTCCCGCAGCGCGGTCACGATCGTCATGATCGCCACATTGCCCAGCGGGATCCACGCGACCTTCAGCGCCAGGTTCGTCAGGAACAGCAGGATCGTGCGGTACACCGAGTGCCCCGACAGCGCGTGGCCCACCTCGTGGCCGACCACGGCCCGCATCTCCTCCTCGTCGAGCAGCTCGACGAGGCTCGTGGTCACCACGATGATCGGCTCGTCCAGACCGATGCACATGGCATTGGGCCGCGGGTCCTGCTGCACGTACATCTGCGGGACCTTCTCCAGGTCCAGGATGTAACAGGCGTCGCGGAGCATCGCGTACAGGTGCGGGAACTGCGTCTCGCCCACCCGCACCGAGTCCGACAGGAACAGCAGCCGCAGGCTCCGCTCCGGGAGCAGCCCGCTCAGGGCCTTGAAGACCGTGTCGAAGCCGCTCAGCTTGCGCAGCGCCACCAGGGCGGAACGGTCCGCCGGATGCTCGTACGCACGCGAGGAGATACCGGGGAACCTCCTGCGGTCCCGCGCCGGTGCCTTCTCGAATCCCGTCTCCGTCATTGCGCCCTCCCCTGATGGAACTGCTCGACCATGCGTCTATCCTCTCCAACGCCTGAGTCGGCGCGAGCGTGCCCCGGGCGCCCGCATACGATGTGAGCGAAGTCTCCGACCCGCTCCCCGACTCGATAGGTATCTGCCTGATGAGCCTCTCCTCCACCGCCCACAACCTGGTCGTCCTCGCCTCGGAGGGGGCCGAACAGCACGGCGGCAACCACGACAGCCTCAACCCGTACCTGACCGGCGGCGCCGCGTTCGTCATCCTGATGCTGATGCTCTGGGTCACCACGCGCCTGAACCGCGACCGCTAGTCGGACCGGTCCGCCGGGCCAGTAGGCTCTGCGCTCATGGGAGAGCAGGAGACGCCTACCGGTCCGGTCAAGCGCCGGCTCGGCGTGATGGGCGGGACATTCGACCCGATCCACCACGGACACCTGGTGGCCGCCAGCGAAGTGGCCGCCCTTTTCCACCTCGACGAGGTGGTGTTCGTGCCGACGGGCGAGCCGTGGCAGAAGTCCCAGCGGGCCGTCTCGCCCGCCGAGGACCGCTACCTCATGACGGTCATCGCCACGGCCTCGAACCCGCAGTTCTCGGTGAGCCGCATCGACATCGACCGCGGCGGGCCGACGTACACGATCGACACCCTGCGGGACCTGAAGGCGCTGAACGACGACGCCGACCTGTTCTTCATCACGGGTGCCGACGCGCTCGCACAGATCCTGACCTGGCGGAACGCCGACGAGCTCTTCTCGCTCGCCCACTTCATCGGAGTCACCCGGCCGGGCCACGTGCTCACCGACGACGGACTCCCCGAAGGCGGCGTCTCCCTGGTCGAGGTCCCCGCGCTGGCGATCTCGTCCACGGACTGCCGCGCGCGCGTCGCCCAGGGGGATCCCGTCTGGTACCTGGTGCCGGACGGCGTGGTGCGCTACATCGACAAGCGTGAGCTGTACCGGGGAGCCTGAGCTTCCGGAGAGAGGGGCCCCGCGGTGAACGACCGACAGGATCCGTATGCCGCCCACGAGCAGCAGCTCATCGGCTACGACGCGTACGGGCGGCCGGTGTACGGCCAGGCGCCCGCGCAGCCCGCCCAGCCCGCCCAGCAGTACGAGCAGCAGTACGGCTACGACTACCAGGGCTACGACCAGCAGCAGCCGCAGCAGTACTACCAGCAGCGGCCGGCGGCCCAGGAGTACGGGCAGCAGCAGTACCCCCAGGCGCCCTCGTACGGCTACGACGCCCCGCAGGCCCAGCAGCAGACCCAGCAGTGGATCCCGCAGCAGACGGCGCCCGAGCCCCCAGCCGCCGCGGAGCAGCCCCCCGCCCCGGCGGAACGGCCGGCCGGCCAGGTCCCCGAGCCGCGCCGGCCCGAGGGCGGCTCCGAGGCGGGCCGGGACTACCGCACCGAGATGTTCGCCTTCATCGACCAGCCGGACGAGGACTCCGAGGACGTCATCGACTGGCTGAAGTTCACCGAGAGCCGCACCGAACGCCGCGAGGAGGCCCGCCGCCGCGGCCGCAACCGGGTGGTCGCGCTGATCGTCGTCCTCGCGGTGTTCGTCGTCGCGGGCCTCGGCTACCTCTGGTACGCGGGCAAGCTGCCGTTCCTCGAAGGCCCCGGGAAGAAGACCGCAGCCACCGCGGACGCCGCGGCGCAGAAGCGCGACATGATCGTCGTGCACCTGCACAACACCAAGAAGGGCGGCACCTCCTCGGCGCTGCTCGTCGACAACGTCACCACCAAGCAGGGCGCCACCGTCCTGCTGCCGAACGCCCTCGCCGTCGCCGGCCAGGACGGCACCGCCATGGCACTCGGCAAGGCGGTCGAGGAGGGCGGCCTCGGCACCCGCGAGGCCCTCGACTCCGTGCTCGGCACCCACATCGGCGGCACCTGGCGCCTGGACACCCCCTTCCTGGAGAACCTGGTCGAGCTGGTCGGCGGCATCGAGGTCGACACCGACGCCGCGGTCCCGGCCGACGACGCGGCCAAGACCCCGGCCGTGGCCCAGGGCCAGAAGCAGAGCCTGAGCGGCCCGATGGCCGTCGCGTACGCCACGTACCGCGCCCAGGGCGAACCGGAGGCCAAGCAGCTGGAACGCACGGGCAAGGTGCTCCACGCGGTCCTGCGCAAGTTCCCGAGCGACCCGAAGGCCGGGGCGGTCACGGTCGAGAGCATCGGCCAGATCCTCGACCCCGCGCTGAACGCGCAGACCCTCGGCGCGCTGCTGGCCAAGCTCGGCGCGCACGCCAAGGTGGGCGCGTACCGCACCGACGCCATCGCGGTGAAGGCGGACGGGACGCTCACGGAGGATGCCAACAAGAAGGTGGTCAAGGAGGTGCTCGGCGGCTCCGCCGATGCGGCGCAGCCCGGAGCCACCCCGCGCGTCGGACTCAAGGACGCCACCGGCGACGAGAAGACGCAGGTCGCGGCGAAGGCGGCGCTGATGAACGGCGGCTACACCTTCGTGGACGGCGGCAAGGCCGACAAGACCGCGGCCGCCTCGCAGATCACCTACCAGGACGACGCCCAGCGCGACCGTGCGATCGAGGTCGCCAAGACGCTGGGGCTGCCCGAGACGGTCGTGAAGAAGGCCGAGAACGTCGTGAACGCCGAGGTCGTGGTGATCCTCGGGAAGGACTACAAGCCGTCCTGACCGGCTGCGGCCCGGCCGGGAGTAGGCACTCGCGCCCGCGCGGAACGTTCCGCGCGGGCGCTGTCGGCGGTACATGAGACCCTTGTAAGGATCTGCCCGCCAACCCGAAAGCATGGCCAGTGACCGCCACGGACCGCTCCATCGAGCTCATCACCACCGCTGCCCAGGCCGCGGCCGACCGGCTCGCGCACGACATCATCGCGTACGACGTCAGCGACGTGCTGTCGATCACCGACGCCTTCCTGCTCGCCTCGGCGCCCAACGACCGCCAGGTCAAGTCGATCGTCGACGAGATCGAGGAGCGCCTGCAGAAGGAGCTCGGCGCCAAGCCGGTGCGCCGCGAGGGCGACCGCGACGCCCGCTGGATCCTGCTCGACTACGTCGACATCGTCGTCCACGTCCAGCACAGCGAGGAGCGGGTCTTCTACGCGCTGGAGCGCCTGTGGAAGGACTGCCCCGAGATCGAGCTCCCCGAGGACGCCAAGCTCACCATCGGCAAGGCCGAGGAGCACGCCAAGCTGCGCGAGGCGACGGGCGACGACGACCTGGACGGTGATCTGTTCTGAGCGCGACCAACGCGGCAGGCCCGGCCAGGTCCAGCAGGAAGATCGTCCTGTGGCGGCACGGCCAGACCTCGTGGAACCTGGAGCGGCGCTTCCAGGGCTCCACGGACATCGAGCTGACCGAGACGGGCCTGGCGCAGGCACGCCGCTCCGCGCGGCTGCTCGCCTCGCTGAAGCCGGACGCCATCGTCGCGTCCGACCTGAAGCGGGCCGCGGCCACCGCGGCCGAGTTGGCCGCCGTCACGGGCCTGCCCGTGACGCACACCGAGGCGCTGCGCGAGACGTATGCCGGCGAGTGGCAGGGCCTGACGCACGAGGAGATCGTCGAGAAGTACGGCGAGCAGTACGCGGCGTGGAAGCGCGGTGAGCCGGTTCGCCGGGGCGGCGGTGAGCTGGAGACCGAGGTCGCCGACCGCGCCGCGCCCGTGGTGCTGGACCACACCGACCGGCTGCCGGCGAACGGCACGCTCGTCGTGGTCAGCCACGGCGGCACCATCCGTACGACCATCGGCCGCCTGCTGGGTCTCGAGGCGCACTCCTGGGAGAGCCTGGGCGGGCTCTCCAACTGCTGCTGGTCCGTGCTCGGCGAGGGCGCGCGCGGCTGGCGTCTGCTGGAGCACAACGCCGGCACCCTGCCGGAACCGGTGCTCGGCGACGACGACTGAGCGGGCTCCCTGCCGCTTCCCAGCGGGGCTCCGACCCGGATTTCACTTTCCGGCTGGTCGCAGGCTAGAGTTCTTCTTGTTCGCAGCGAAGAACACCGGAGACGGGGGAAGCGCAGCGGAGAGCGGGGCTATAGCTCAGTTGGTAGAGCGCCTGCATGGCATGCAGGAGGTCAGGAGTTCAATTCTCCTTAGCTCCACAATCAGGATCCCGTCCCCAAGTGGGGGCGGGATCCTTGTTTTTATACCCTTTGCGTTTGCTGACCTGGCCCGCACCGGCGTGGCAGAATCGGACGGCCGGAGGGGGAGTCGACGGCCCGACGCGGGAGGGAGTCGCGAACGGATGGGTGCACACCGGCGCCGGTGCGACTGGTGCAACAACGGGACGCCGATCGTGCGGGACATGGACCCGGTCAACCCCGACTACCAGTACTGGTGCGAGGAATGCGCGCGGGCGCTGATCATAAAGGGCGACCCGATCGAGACGTACCGCGAGCTGGAAGGGGAGCCGATCTACGGGCGGCTGCTCGACGAGCACTGCACGCTCAAACGCTTCTACCAGTTCGCGAGAGCGTGACAGACTGTTGCAAATCGGACATGGCCCTTGGTTGGTGGAAACCGATTTTTGGACCAGGGCCATGACCGTGTAATGTTTGGGACGTCGCCAAGGGGAACCGGCAAGGGGAACCGAAGCGGCAAGCAGGGCAAGGGGCTATAGCTCAGTTGGTAGAGCGCCTGCATGGCATGCAGGAGGTCAGGAGTTCAATTCTCCTTAGCTCCACAGTGAAGAAGCGGGCCACCCGGATCGGGTGGCCCGCTTCTCGTTGTGTCAGCCGGTGGAACGGCTGAGCGTCGGCGGGGGCCGCTGCGGTACCCTGACGCCATGCGTGCCGTACGCCTCCTGCTTACCGAGCCGCGCTGAACAGTACCGACCCTCGAACGGTCGGCCTCGGCGCGGCGCCCCCTCCTGTGCGAGGGGTTTTTTCGTTTGGGCAGGCAGAGACGGCAGAGACGATCGATGGAGCTTCAGAAATCATGAGCGAGACGAACACCCCGGCCGAGGCGGCCGAGGCGCACCGCTACACGGCTGCCATGGCCGCCGACATCGAGGCACGCTGGCAGGACGTATGGGACGCGCAGGGCACGTACGAGGCCCCGAACCCGACCGGTGACCTGGCGGGGGACCCTGCGGTCGTCGCGCGGCCCAAGAAGTTCATCATGGACATGTTCCCGTACCCGTCCGGCGCGGGCCTGCACGTCGGTCACCCGCTCGGGTACATCGCCACCGACGTCTACGCCCGCCACCAGCGGATGACCGGCCACAACGTCCTGCACACCCTGGGCTTCGACGCCTTCGGCCTGCCGGCCGAGCAGTACGCCGTGCAGACCGGCACGCACCCGCGCGTGTCGACCGAGGCCAACATCGAGAACATGAAGCTCCAGCTGCGCCGGCTGGGCCTGGGCCACGACAAGCGCCGGTCGTTCGCCACGATCGACCCGGACTACTACAAGTGGACCCAGTGGATCTTCCTGCAGATCTACAACTCCTGGTACGACGCGGACGCGAAGAAGGCCCGGCCGATCGCCGAGCTGGTCGCCGCCTTCGAGGACGGCTCCCGTGAGGTCCCGGGCGGCCGCGCCTGGGCCGGGCTGACCGCGGCCGAGCGGGCCGACGTGCTGAACGGCTTCCGGCTGGCCTACTCCTCCGACGCGCCCGTCAACTGGTGCCCCGGGCTGGGCACCGTACTGGCCAACGAGGAGGTCACCGCCGACGGCCGTTCCGAGCGCGGCAACTTCCCCGTCTTCAAGTCCAAGCTCAGCCAGTGGAACATGCGGATCACCGCGTACGCCGACCGGCTGCTGGACGACCTGGACGCGCTGGACTGGCCCGAGGCCATCAAGCTGCAGCAGCGCAACTGGATCGGCCGCAGTGAGGGCGCGCGCGTCGACTTCGCGCTGGGCGACGAGGCCATCACCGTCTTCACCACCCGCCCGGACACCCTGTTCGGCGCCACCTACATGGTGCTGGCGCCCGAGCACCCGCTGGTCGAGAAGTTCATTCCGGCCGCCTGGCCCGAGGGCACCCACGACGTGTGGACGGGCGGGCACGCCACGCCGGCCGAGGCCGTCAGCGCCTACCGCAAGCAGGCCGCCTCGAAGTCTGACGTCGAGCGCCAGGCCGAGGCCAAGGACAAGACCGGCGTCTTCACCGGCGAGTACGCGATCAACCCGGTCAGCGGCGACAAGGTCCCGGTCTTCATCGCCGACTACGTCCTGATGGGCTACGGCACCGGCGCGATCATGGCCGTTCCGGCGCACGACAGCCGGGACTTCGAGTTCGCGCGCGCCTTCGAACTGCCGATGCGCTGCGTCGTGCAGCCCTCGGACGGCCGCGGCACCGACCCGGCCGAGTGGGACGACGCCTTCGCCTCCTACGACGCGAAGCTGGTCAACTCCACGGGCGAGGGCATCTCGCTGGACGGCCTGGGCGTCGTCGAGGCGAAGGCCGCGATCACCGAATGGCTGGCCGAGCGCGGCATCGGTGAGGGGACGGTCAACTTCCGCCTGCGCGACTGGCTGTTCAGCCGCCAGCGGTACTGGGGCGAGCCCTTCCCGATCGTCTACGACGAGGACGGCGTCGCGCACTCCCTGCCCGAGTCGATGCTGCCGCTGGAGCTGCCGGAGGTCGAGGACTACTCGCCGCGCACCTTCGAGCCGGACGACGCGGACTCCCAGCCGGAGACCCCGCTGTCGCGCAAGGCCGACTGGGTCAACGTCGAGCTGGACCTGGGCGACGGCGTGAAGTCCTACCGGCGCGAGACCAACACCATGCCCAACTGGGCCGGTTCCTGCTGGTACGAGCTGCGCTACCTGGACCCGAACAACTCCTCCGCGCTGGTCGACCCGGAGATCGAGCAGTACTGGATGGGCCCCCGCGAGGGCGCTCCGCACGGCGGTGTCGACCTGTACGTGGGCGGCGCCGAGCACGCGGTGCTGCACCTGCTGTACGCCCGCTTCTGGTCGAAGGTGCTGTTCGACCTGGGCCACGTGTCGTCGGTCGAGCCGTTCCACAAGCTGTTCAACCAGGGCATGATCCAGGCCTACGTCTACCGCGACGAGCGCGGCTTCCCGGTCACGGCCACCGAGGTCGAGGAGCGCGACGGCAAGTTCTTCTTCGAGGGCGAGCCGGTCAAGCGCGAGCTGGGCAAGATGGGCAAGTCCCTGCGCAACGCCGTCACGCCGGACGAGATCTGCGAGGAGTACGGCGCCGACACGCTGCGCCTGTACGAGATGGCGATGGGCCCGCTGGACGTCTCCCGTCCGTGGGACACCCGCGCGGTGGTCGGCCAGTACCGGCTGCTGCAGCGCCTGTGGCGCAACATCGTGGACGAGGAGACCGGCGCGGTGACGGTCGTCGACGCCGAACCGGGCGAGGACACGCTGCGCGCCCTGCACAAGGCGATCGACGGGGCCGGCGCGGACATGGCGGGGCTGCGGTTCAACACCGCCATCGCCAAGATCACCGAGCTGAACAACGCCCTGACGAAGGCGGGCCGCCCGCTGGAGCGCTCCGTCGCCGAGCGGCTGGTCCTGCTGGTCGCCCCGCTGGCCCCGCACATCGCGGAGGAGCTGTGGCACCGGCTGGGCCACAGCGGGTCCGTCGTCCACCAGGACTTCCCGGTCGCGGACCCGGCGTACGTCGTGGACGAGAGCGTCACGTGCGTCGTGCAGGTCAAGGGCAAGGTCAAGGCGCGCCTGGAGGTGTCGCCGTCGATCACGGACGCCGAGCTGGAGCAGCTGGCCGTGAACGACGCCGGTGTCGTGGCGGCGCTGGGCGGTGCGGAGATCCGCAAGGTGATCGTGCGCGCGCCGAAGCTGGTGAACATCGTCATCTGAGGGCGCACCCCCGCATAGGGGGGATCCCGTACGGGCAGGTTGGGGGTTCGAATGGAACCCCTGGCCTGCCCGTGGCGTTTACCGTGGAGGGGAAGAACCGACGCCTGGGGAAAGGGGCCCGTCATGGAGGCCGCGTTGATCATCTTCGCGCTGATGTTGCTGACCATTGTCGGCCTCGGCGCGTACCTCACGGTCAAGGCGGTGGGCGCGGCCAAGCGGGGTGTGGAGCGCACCGTCGCCCAGGCCCGGCGCAGCGTGGAGGACACCACCCTGCGCGCCAAGAGCTTCGGCCAGGTCGGAGTGGCGGGGGCGCTGGCGCAGCTGCGGCTTGACCTGCGCACGTCGATGCGCGCCACCCAGCAGGCGCTGGCCGACGGGGCCCGGGAGGACGCCTCGCTGCGGGAGTCCCTCGGGCTGTTCGAGCGGCTCAGCGCCCACGGACACGAGCTCGACGGGGAGCTGAAGCGGCTGGAGCAGGAGCCCGACCGGCAGCGCACCGCCGAGCTCCTGCCGGATCTGCGCGAGCGCGCGGCCAAGATCATCCAGGCGGCGGACTCGCTGCGGTGGGCCGCCCGCGACCGGGCCCGGCGCTTCGCGGAGGACGAGATCTCCCTGCTGTCGGAGCAGATCGAGATGGAGTCGGGCGCATTGCGCGACTGGTCCCGCGAACCGGTGGACGACCTGGCGGCGGCAGCCGCCGAGTGGGACGCGGCCCAGGCCGCGGCACCGGCCCCGTCGCCGGCAGCGGCCCCGAAGCCGACGCCCGCACCCCCGCCGGCGGCCCTGAACCCGCCGACGCCGACGATGCAGTACCCCTGGCAGAAGAGCCCCCGGCCGGAAAGCGCCGGCTGACCCGCACCCTGCTGATACCCGCCCGGTACCCCGGCGTCCGCCCGGCATGCCCGGCGCCCACCGGGCACGCCGGGCATGCCGGGCGCCGTGGTGGGCCCTGCCTGCCGCGGGAGCGGGGTCTCGGGGCTCACCCCGGGTTTCGGGGAGGTGCGGGGCGGGGGAGAGCCCCCGCAGGGCCCCGGCGCCGACCGCTCGCAACGCCCTCCGTAGGCTCTTCGCATCCCCCGGCAGGGGCCCCGGCTGCCGTCCCGTGCCCGCGAGCGGTAACCTCCGCCTCATGTCCCGCCATGTCGCCATCGTCACCGATTCCACGGCCTACCTGCCCCGACCGGCCATGGCGCGGCACGGAATCACCTCCGTCCCGCTCACCGTGGTGCTCGGTGGCGAGGCGCTCGAAGAAGGCACCGAGATCTCGGCGCGCAGCCTGGCCCTCGCCCTGCAGAAGCGCCGTTCGGTCACCACCTCCCGCCCCAGCCCGGAGGAGTTCGTACGGGCCTACCGGGCGGCCGCGGACGCCGGGGCGACCGGCATCGTCAGCCTGCACCTGTCCGCCGAGTTCTCCGGGACCTACGACGCCGCCGTGGTGGCCTCCAGGACCGCTCCGGTGCCCGTACGCGTCGTGGACACCGGCATGGTCGCGATGGCTCTCGGCTTCTGCGCGCTGGCCGCGGCCGAGGTCGCCGAAACGGGCGGCTCGGTGGACGAGGCCGTGGCGGCAGCCGAGAAGCGGGCGGCGGACATGGCCGCGTATTTCTACGTCGACACTCTCGACTACCTGCGCCGCGGCGGCCGGATCGGGGCCGCGCAGGCCCTGCTCGGCTCGGCCCTGGCGGTGAAGCCCCTGCTGACCCTGGACGGCGGACGCATCGAGATGCTGGAGAAGGTCCGTACGGCCTCCAAGGCCATCGCCCGCCTGGAGGAGCTGGCCGTCGAGCGCGCCGGCTCCGCCGACGTGGACGTGGCGGTGCATCACCTGGCGGCACCGGAGCGGGCCGAGAAGCTCGCCGAGCGGCTCCGCGAAAGGATCCCGGGCCTGGTCGAGCTGCACGTCAGCGAGGTCGGCGCGGTGATCGGCGCGCACACCGGACCGGGGCTCCTGGCGGCGGTCGTCTCGCCCCGCTGATCACCGGAACGGGTGGCCCGGTTATCCACAACGGGACTGCTGTCCACCGGAATTGAAGGCTCCGAACGGCGGTCGGGATCTGCCCCTACGGTCGTGGCATGACTCTTCGAACGCGTACTCCGTATCCGTCCGGCGCCACCAGCGGCCCGGGCCGCTCCCGTCTCTCCGACAGCCGCCTGCGGCACGGCGGAGGCCGCGGCAGGCGCCGCCACGGCCTCCGCGGCGCGCCCGCAGGTCCCCGCCCGCATCTGTCTCCGCCTCCCGACCCGGGACCGGACCCGGTGCGGCGGAGGGCCGAAGCCCTGCTCGGCGCCGCCGGACCGCCGCAGACTCCAGCGTTGCCGTCGCCGTCCTCGTCGGCGGGCGGGGATCCGCCGGCGCCGCCCGACGGGGCGGACGAAGCCCTGCCGGCCGCTGCCGCGCGGCGGCTGGCGGTGCGGGAACGACTGCCCGTGTGGCTGCAGGCCCGCTGCGCGGTGGAGCCGCGCACGGTGGCCGCGGTCGGGGTGGTACTGGTCGCCGCAGTGGGCTTCGCCGGGCAGCAGTACTGGTCGGCCCGACCGCAGGGCGTGACCGCCCCCGCGCCCGTCGCCCCGGCGGTGGCGCCGGCGGGAGGGGGCGGCGCGGGGCCCGTGCGGATCGTCGTCGACGTCGGCGGCAAGGTCCGGGATCCCGGAGTCCGCCGGCTGCCGGCGGGGTCCCGGGTCGAGGACGCGCTGGCCGCCGCCGGGGGAGTACGTCCGGGCACGGACACCACCGGGCTGAACCGGGCCCGGGTGCTGGTGGACGGCGAGCAGGTACTGGTGGGTGCGACGGCGCAGCCGCCGCCGGGAGCGGCCGCGGGCGGTCCGGCCGCCGGGCCGCTCAGTCTGGGCTCGGCCACCGTCGAGCAGCTGGACGGTCTGCCGGGGGTGGGGCCGGTCCTGGCCCGGCACATCGTCGCCTTCCGCACCGCCCGCGGCGGCTTCCGCTCCGTGGAGGAGCTCCGGCAGGTCGACGGCATCGGGGAGCGGCGCTTCACCGAGCTGCGCAAGCTGGTGCGGCCGTGAACCGCGCGGAGGGGACGGGCCCGGTGGATCTGCGGCTCGTGGTGCCGGCCGTGGCCGCCTGGGCGGCGGCCGCCCTCGCCCTCGACGCGCCCGTGGGGCGGACCGCCTTCGGTGCGGGGCTGGCTGTGGTCTGCGCGGGGCTGCTCCTGCTGGTCCAGGGCGGGCGTCCGGGGGCGCTGTGGAGGGTCGCCCCGGCCGTGGCGGGGACCCTGCTGTCAGCGGCTGCCGGAGCCGGCGTCGCGGGGCTCCAGCTGGCCGAGGCGCGGGCCGGGCCGGTCGCCGGGCTGGCGCGTGAGCACGCCCGGGTCCTCGCGGAACTCACCGTCGGCTCCGATCCCAGGGCCGCTCGGAGCGGGAGCGGGCCGCCGCTGGTGGTGATGGACGCGGTGGTGACCCGTGTGACCGGGCCCGACGGGGCGAGCACCCGGGTCGAGACGCCGGTGCGGGTGCTCGCCGGGCACGCGGGATGGGCCCTGCTGCTGCCCTCCACCCGGGTTGAGGTGGTCGCCCGGCTGGCCCCGGCGCGGGACGGGGAGCGGGCCGTGGCGCTGCTCCGGCCGGCCGGTGACGCACCGCCCCGGGTGACCGGCGGCCCGGACGCCGCCCAGCGGTCGGCGGGGCGGCTGCGGGCCGGGCTGCGCGAGGCCACCGAGGGGCTCGCACCGGATGCCCGGGCCCTGCTGCCGGGACTGGTCGTCGGAGACACCTCCAGGGTTCCCCCCGACCTGCACGAGGCGTTCAGAGCCACCGATCTGCTCCACCTGCTGGCCGTCTCAGGGTCGAACCTGACCGTGGTGCTGTTCCTGCTCATCGGGCCCCCGGGTCGCGCGCAGCAGGCCGAGCGGCGCGGGCTGGCGCCGCGGCTGGGGCTCTCGCTGCGGACGACCGCCCTGTGCGGGGCGGCCCTGACGCTGGCGTTCGTGGTGGTGTGCCGCCCGGAGCCGAGCGTGCTGCGGGCGGCGGCCTGCGGGGCGGTCACCCTGCTGGCCATCGCCACCGGGCGGCGCAGGTCACTGATTCCCGCCCTGGGGGCCGCGGTGCTGCTGTTGGTGCTCTACGACCCGTGGCTGGCCCACAGCTACGGCTTCCTGCTCTCGGTCCTGGCCACCGGGGCGCTGCTGACTCTCGCTCCCCGGTGGAGCGGGGCCCTGCGGCGGCGGGGGATGGGGCCCCGGCTCGCCGAGGCGGTGGGCGCCGCCGCGGCCGCCCAGGCGGTGTGCGCTCCCGTCGTCGCCGTGCTCGCGGCCCGGGTCAGCCTGGTGGCGGTGCCGTGCAACCTGCTGGCCGAGCTGGCCGCCGGCCCGGCGACCGTCCTCGGCTTCGCCGCGTTGGCGACGGCCCCGCTCTCGATGCCCGCCGCGGAGGTGCTGGCCCGGTGCGCCGGAGTGCCCGCAGGCTGGATCGCGGCCGTCGCGCGGGCCGGGGCCGGGTTTCCCGGCGCGGAGGTGTCCTGGCCGGGCGGGCTCACCGGCGGTCTGCTGCTGGCCGCCGCGACGGCGGCGGCCGGCGTCCTCGGCGCCCGGTGGGGGCGGCGGCGGTGGCTGTGCTCCGCGCTGGCGGTGCTGCTGCTCCTCGCGGTATTGCGGCCACCGCAGCTCACCCGTACGCTCACCGGCTGGCCTCCGCCCGACTGGAGCTACGTCCAGTGCGCCGTGGGGCAGGGGGACGCTGCCGTGCTCGCCACCGGCCCGGGGGAGGCGCTGGTGGTGGACGCGGGCGCGGAGCCCGGGCCGGTGGACGAGTGCCTGCGCGAGCTGGGGGTGCGGCGGGTGCCGATGCTGCTGCTGACGCACTTCCATGCCGACCACGTGGGAGGTCTGCAGGGCGTCCTGCGCGGCCGCTCCGTGGGGGTGATCCAGGCCTCCGTGCTGGAAGAGCCGCACGGGCAGGCCGAGTTCGTCCGGCGGACCGCGGCGGCCGCGGGCGTGCCGGTCGTGCGGGCCGTGCAGGGGGAGCGGCGCCGGGCCGGCCCCTTCGAATGGCAGGTGCTGTGGCCGCCGTCGGCCGGGTCGCCCTTCGAAGGGCCCAACGACGCGAGCGTCGTGCTGCTGGTCCGCGGTGCGGGAATCACCCTGCTGCTGCTCGGCGACCTCGAACCGCAGGCGCAGCAGGCCCTCCTGAGGGAGTATCCGCAGCTGGGCCCGGTCGATGTCCTCAAGGTCGCCCACCACGGCTCCGCGCACCAGGATCCCGGGCTGCACGAGCGGGTCCGGCCGCGGCTCGCGATTGTTCCCGTCGGTACAAAAAACCGCTACGGGCACCCGGCGCCGGGTACGCTCGCCCGCCTGCGGGCCGTGGGGGCGACGGTGCTCCGCACCGACACCGACGGTTCGATCGCCGTCAGTGGAACCGGCGTTCGGCTGCGTGCGTTTCCAGCCAGGAGACGACGTGATCGACACGGTCATACCGGGCGCGACCGCTCTGTTTGCCCACAACCCGGCAGCATGATCGAATGCGTCGTCGCCAGAACGGTCCAAGTCCACACAGCACGGGGGTGCACACGTCATGTTCGGTCGCCGACGGGGGATGGAGTCGGCCGGAAGTTCCAGCCCGCACACATCCGCGACACTGACGCTGCCGCCGACGGCGCGTCTGCTCAGCTGCCGGGTCCTCGACACGGTCCACCGGCCCATCCGGCAGGCCGCGTTCGAGGTGACGGATCCGATCGGCCGCCGGATCGTCGGCGGCGAGACCGATCCGTTCGGCGGCTTCACTGCCGCCGTTCCGGAAGGGGAGTACCGGCTCTCGGTCACCGCCGAGGGGTACACGCCGTTCCACGGGGTCACGCTCGTGGGAGACCCGGCGCAGCCCGGTACGGGGGAGATCATCCTCGACGCGGTGGAGCCGCCGGTCCTGCCGCAGCCCGGCCACTGGGAGCTCGACCCGACGCATTCGTCCATCGGGTTCACGGCCCGCCACATCGGCATGGCCCGGATCAACGGACGGTTCAACACGTTTGCCGGGGCGGTGCGGATAGCCGACCGCATGGAGGACTCCTCCATGCACGTGATCATCGATGCGGCGAGCATCGACACCGGCATGCGGCTGCGCGACGACCACCTGCGGTCGGGCGACTTCCTGGACGCGGTCCGCCACCCCACGGTGGAGTTCTACAGCGAACGGTTCATCCACCGCAGCGGCAGCCGCTGGGCCGTCGCGGGCGCCCTGACCCTCCACGGAGTGAGCCGGTCGGTGACCCTGGACACCCAGTACCTGGGCCTCGGCACGGGCATGGAGGGCGAAGTGCGGGCGGCCTGCCGGGCCACCGCCGAGCTGCACCGCGAGGACTTCACCCTCAACTGGCAGTCGGTGCTGGCACACGGGATCGCGGCGATCGGTTCGAGCGTGGACGTCACGCTGGACGTCCAGATCGTGCACAAGGCCTGACCCGGACGGGGCTCAGGGGGCCTCCAGCCAGCCTTCGTACTCGGCGGCGAGGTCGTCCAGGGCGGTGGCGTCGAGCCGTTCCCGCGGATCCTCGACGACGACCAGCCACTGGGCGTCCTCGGCGTCGTCCTCGCCGGCCAGCGCGTCGCGGACCAACTGCGGCTCCTCCGGGAGGCCGAAGCGGTCGACGGCCTCCTGCGCCACCTCCTCGGCGGCGTCGCGGTCGGGCAGGACGAGTACATGTCGCACGTTCACCCGGCCATTGTCGGACACCCGGTGGAGGGGGCCGGGGCGCGGGGGGGCTGTCAGTGCGGCGTGGGATGCTGGGGGCGATGGCCACCAGGAAGAACTCCACCGACGATCCCCTTGCCCCGATCACCCTTGCGGTGGGGCAGGAGGAGCTGCTGCTCGACCGCGTCGTGCGGGAGGTGGTGGCGGCCGCCCGTGCCGCCGACGCCGACACCGACGTCCGCGACCTCACCTCCGACCAGCTCCAGCCCGGCACGCTCGCCGAGCTGGTGAGCCCCTCGCTCTTCTCCGAGCGCAAGGTGCTGGTCGTGCGCAATGCGCAGGACCTGTCCGCCGACACGGTCAAGGAGGTCAAGGCCTACCTCGCCGCGCCCTATGAGGAGATCGCGCTGGTCCTCCTCCACGCGGGAGGGGTCAAGGGCAAGGGCCTGCTGGACGCGGCGCGCAAGGCGGGCGCCCGGGAGGTCGCCTGCCCGAAGATGACGAAGGCGGCGGACCGGCTCGCGTTCGTACGGGGCGAGTTCCGCACGATCGGCCGGTCGGCGACCCCGGAGGCGTGCCAGACGCTGGTCGACGCGATCGGCAGCGACCTGCGGGAGCTGGCGAGCGCCGCGGCCCAGCTGTGCGCGGACGTCGAGGGCACCATCGACGAGGCCGTCGTCGGCCGCTACTACACGGGCCGCGCCGAGGCCTCCAGCTTCACGGTCGCCGACCGGGCGGTCGAGGGGCGCGCGGCCGAGGCCCTGGAGGCCCTGCGCTGGTCCCTGGCCACCGGGGTGGCCCCGGTCCTGATCACCAGTGCGCTGGCGCAGGCGGTCCGAGCGATCGGCAAGCTCGCCTCGGCCCCCCGCGGGGCCCGGCCCGGGGACCTCGCCCGCGACCTCGGCATGCCTCCGTGGAAGATCGACCGGGTCCGCCAGCAGATGCGGGGCTGGTCGGCGGACGGTGTCGCGGACGCGCTGCGCGCCGTGGCCGCCGCCGACGCGGGGGTCAAGGGCGGGGGCGACGATCCCGAGTACGCCCTGGAGAAGGCGGTCGTCGCGGTCGCCCGCGCGGCCCGCCCGCAGCGCCGCTGACCCCTGTCCCGAAGGCCCGCCCGGCCGCCGGCCCCGGGCAGCCGGGGCGGCCGGGGCAGCACGAAGGCCCCGGTCGTCACCCTGGGGAAGGGGGCGGCCGGGGCCTTCGATCACTGCTGGTGTTGCTCCGCACCCGCGTGGCGAACGCTTCGTGTGCGGAGCGGGGTGCCGGTCAGGAGCGGGAGAGAGGGCCCGCTGGGTCCCTTCCGGCGATCACATCGAGTGCGGAACTCAGATGGCGGCAACCTTGGAGGCCAGCGCCGACTTCTTGTTGGCGGCGGCGTTCTTGTGGATGACACCCTTCGAGACGGCCTTGTCCAGCTTCTTGGAAGCCAGGCGGGCCGCGGCGGTGGCCTTCTCCGCGTCGCCGGCGAGGATGGCCTCGTTGGCCTTGCGGATGAAGGTGCGCAGCTCGGACTTGACCGACTTGTTGCGAAGGCGAGCCTTCTCGTTGGTCTTGTTCCGCTTGATCTGGGACTTGATGTTCGCCACGAAAGAGCCTTTTCAGGTTCAGAGTTTGATCTTCGGATTGTGTCCTGACAGCTGAGAGGGCATACAAGACACAGCTGCCCAGGCTACCAGGCACGCTACGGGCGGCCCAAACCGAGCGCACTGCCCCGTCCATGGGACCATGGGAGTCTGCGTAGAGATCCGACATCGCGCCGCCGACAGCGACGGGAGCCGGACTTTCGCTCCGACCGACGCTCCGCAAACGCTTCCGACTGCGACCGAGAATCAGGACACTGCGTGCCCGCGACCCCCAGCCACGTGCCCGAGCCGAGCCGTACCGACTCGGCGCTGATCCGCAACTTCTGCATCATCGCGCACATCGACCACGGCAAGTCGACCCTTGCCGACCGGATGCTCCAGATCACCGGCGTGGTCGACCAGCGGCAGATGCGCGCCCAGTACCTCGACCGCATGGACATCGAGCGTGAGCGCGGCATCACGATCAAGTCCCAGGCGGTGCGACTGCCCTGGGCGCCCACCACGGGCGAGGGTCAGGGCAGCACCCACATCCTCAACATGATCGACACCCCCGGGCACGTCGACTTCACCTACGAGGTCTCGCGCTCCCTCGCCGCGTGCGAGGGCACCGTCCTCCTGGTGGACGCCGCCCAGGGCATCGAGGCGCAGACCCTCGCCAACCTGTACCTGGCGATGGAGAACGACCTCGCGATCGTCCCCGTCCTGAACAAGATCGACCTGCCGGCCGCCCAGCCGGAGAAGTTCGCCGAGGAGCTCGCGAACCTGATCGGCTGCCAGCCCGAGGACGTGCTGCGCGTCTCGGCGAAGACCGGTCTGGGCGTCGAGGCGCTGCTGGACAAGGTCGTCGCCACCGTCCCGGCCCCGGTCGGCGTCAAGGACGCCCCCGCCCGCGCGATGATCTTCGACTCGGTCTACGACTCGTACCGCGGCGTCGTGACGTACGTCCGTGTGGTCGACGGGCAGCTCAACAAGCGCGAGCGCATCCGGATGATGTCCACCGGCGCCACCCACGAGCTGCTGGAGATCGGCGTCTCCTCCCCGGAGATGACCCCGTCCGACGGCATCGGCGTCGGCGAGGTGGGCTACATCATCACCGGCGTGAAGGACGTCCGTCAGTCCAAGGTCGGTGACACCATCACCAGCCTGCAGAACGGCGCGACCGAGGCCCTCGGCGGCTACAAGGACCCGAAGCCGATGGTCTTCTCGGGCCTCTACCCGCTCGACGGCTCCGACTACCCGGACCTGCGCGAGGCCCTGGACAAGCTCCAGCTCAACGATGCCGCGCTGGTCTACGAGCCCGAGACCTCGGCGGCGCTCGGCTTCGGTTTCCGCGTCGGCTTCCTCGGCCTGCTCCACCTGGACGTGGTCCGCGAGCGCCTGGAGCGCGAGTTCGGACTCGACCTGATCGCCACCGCGCCCAACGTGGTCTACCGGGTGGTTCTGGAGGACGGCAAGGAAGTCACCGTCACCAACCCGAGCGAGTTCCCCGAAGGCAAGATCAAGGACGTCTTCGAGCCGGTCGTCCGGGCCACGGTGCTCGCCCCGACCGAGTTCATCGGCGCGATCATGGAGCTGTGCCAGCAGCGCCGCGGCACGCTCCTGGGCATGGACTACCTCTCCGAGGACCGCGTCGAGATCCGCTACACCCTGCCGCTCGCCGAGATCGTCTTCGACTTCTTCGACCAGCTGAAGTCCAAGACGCGCGGCTACGCCTCCCTCGACTACGAGCCCACCGGCGAGCAGGCCTCCAGCCTGGTCAAGGTCGACATCCTGCTGCACGGCGACAAGGTCGACGCCTTCTCCGCCGTCTGCCACAAGGACGCCGCCTACGCCTACGGTGTGCGCCTCGTCGCCAAGCTGCGCGAGCTCATCCCCCGGCAGGCCTTCGAGGTGCCGATCCAGGCGGCCGTCGGCTCCCGCGTGATCGCCCGCGAGACCATCCGCGCCATCCGCAAGGACGTCCTCGCCAAGTGCTACGGCGGTGACATCTCCCGTAAGCGGAAGCTGCTGGAGAAGCAGAAGGAAGGCAAGAAGCGCATGAAGATGGTCGGCTCCGTGGAGGTCCCGCAGGAGGCCTTCATCGCCGTCCTCTCCAGTGACGAGTCCGGCGCCAAGAAGAAGTAGCCGCCTCTCCGTCACCCGGCGTACACAGGCCCCCGCGCATCGGCGCGGGGGCCTGTTTCGTTATGAACCGGCCGCTCACTGGCTCTTACGCGCACGCCGGACGCGCTCTAGTCTGATCACTGCTCAACGGTTACTCGCCAGTTTAAGAAGTCAACGGCTGCAAACCCGCCAGTCCCAAGCGCCCCCAGCGCCCCACGCCCACGCGCTGCCGCGTGGATCGGTCCGGAGGATGTCGTGAGCGACACACAGACCTATCTCGAGAACCGCCCGCCCACGGTGGCGGTCCTCTTCCGTGAGCGCGTCGCAGCGACGCCGAACGACGAGGCCTACCGGTATCCGGTGCCCGCGGCCGGCGGTACGGGCGCTCCGGACGACTGGAAGTCGCTGAGCTGGAGCCAGGCCGCCGAACGGGTCTTCGCCATCGCGGCCGGACTGATCTCCCTCGGCCTCGAAACGGAACAGCGCGTCGCCCTCGCCTCCAACACCCGGGTCGAGTGGATCCTCTCCGACCTCGGTGTCATGTGCGCCGGCGGCGCGGTCACCACGATCTACCCCAGCACCAACGCGGACGAGTCGGCGTTCATCCTCGCGGACTCCGAGAGCCGGGTGCTCATCGCCGAGGACGCGAAGCAGCTGGCGAAGGCGCGCGAGCGCCGCGCCGACCTGCCGGGCCTGCGCCACGTCGTGGTCCTGGAGGCCGACGACGCGGTCGCCGCCGAGGGCGACCCGGAGGGCTGGGTGCTCTCCCTGGCCGACCTGGAGGCGAGAGGCAAGGAGTACCTCGCCAAGCACCCCGAGGCCGTCGACGAGCGCATCGCGTCCATCACCTCCGAGCAGCTCGCCACGCTCATCTACACCTCCGGCACCACCGGCCGCCCCAAGGGCGTGCGGCTGCTGCACGACAACTGGTCGTACCTGGCCAAGGCCATGGTCGCCACCGGCCTGATCGGCAAGGAGGACGTCCAGTACCTCTGGCTGCCGCTGGCACACGTCTTCGGCAAGGTGCTGACCTCCGGCCAGATCGAGGCCGGGCACGTGACGGCCGTCGACGGCCGCATCGACAAGATCATCGAAAACCTGCCGGTCGTGCAGCCGACGTACATGGCGGCCGTCCCGCGCATCTTCGAGAAGGTCTACAACGGCGTGGCCGCCAAGGCCCGCGCCGCCGGCGGCGCCAAGTACAAGATCTTCCAGTGGTCCGCCGGCGTCGCCCGCGAATACGCCAAGGTCACGCAGGACAACTACCGCCGTACCGGGCGCGCGACCGCCCCCTTCGGCCTCACCACCAAGCACAAGATCGCCGACGCGCTCGTCTACTCCAAGCTCCGCGACGCCTTCGGCGGGAAGCTGCGCGCCGCCGTCTCCGGCGCCTCCGCCCTCGCCCCCGACATCGGCTTCTTCTTCTCCGGCGCGGGCATCCACATCCTGGAGGGCTACGGCCTGACGGAGTCCAGCGCGGCCTCCTTCGTCAACCCCGGCGAGGCCTACCGCACCGGCACGGTCGGCAAGCCGCTCCCCGGCACCGAGGTCCGTATCGCCGACGACGGTGAGGTCCTGCTGCGCGGCCCCGGCATCATGCAGGGCTACCACGGGCAGCCGGACAAGACCGCCGAGGTCCTGGAGTCCGACGGCTGGCTGCACACGGGCGACATCGGCGAGCTCTCGCCCGACGGCTACCTGCGCATCACCGACCGCAAGAAGGACCTGATCAAGACCTCGGGCGGCAAGTACGTCGCCCCGGCGGAGATCGAGGGCCGGTTCAAGGCGATCTGCCCGTACGTGTCGACCATCGTCGTGCACGGCGCCGACCGGAACTTCTGCTCGGCGCTGATCGCGCTCGACGAGCCGTCGATCCTGGGCTGGGCCGCCGAGAACGGGCTGGAGGGCAGGACGTACCAGGAGGTCCTGGCCGCGCCGGAGACCGACCGGCTGATCGAGACCTACGTCCAGACCCTGAACGAGGGTCTCCAGCGGTGGCAGACGGTCAAGAAGTTCCGCATCCTGCCGCGCGACCTGGACGTCGAGCACGGCGACCTCACGCCCAGCCTGAAGCTGAAGCGGCCGGTGGTCGAGCGTGAGTTCAAGCACCTGATCGAGGAGATGTACGAGGGGTCCCGCGAGGCCTGACGCCTGCCGCGGGCCCGGCGGGGCGGGGCGTGGTCCCGCCCCGCCGGGGCCGCACACCCCCCGCCTCGAACGCGGGCGGGACCGGGCGGTGCGCCGGGTGCGGGATGATGGGGGTATGCCTTCCGCACTCCCCGACGGTGAACCCATGCCCGAAGACGGCTCGCTGCCGTCGCACGCCCTGGCGGGCGCGGGGGAGCGGCCGCTCGGGTTCTACCTGCACGTCCCGTACTGCGCCACGCGCTGCGGGTACTGCGACTTCAACACCTACACGGCCACCGAGCTGCGGGGCACCGGAGGCGTGCTCGCCTCCCGCGAGAACTACGTCGACACCCTGATCGACGAGGTCCGGCTCGCGCGGAAGGTGCTCGGCGACGACCCGAGGGCCGTCCGCACCGTCTTCGTCGGCGGCGGCACGCCGACGCTGCTGCCCGCCGGGGACCTCGTACGGATGCTCGCGGCGATCCGGGACGAGTTCGGCCTGGCCGACGACGCCGAGATCACGACGGAGGCCAACCCGGAGTCCGTCGACCCCGCGTACCTGGCCGAGCTGCGCGCAGGCGGCTTCAACCGGATCTCCTTCGGCATGCAGAGCGCCAAGCAGCACGTCCTGAAGGTCCTGGACCGCACGCACACGCCCGGGCGCCCCGAGGCGTGCGTGGCGGAGGCCCGCGCGGCGGGCTTCGAGCACGTCAACCTCGACCTGATCTACGGGACGCCGGGCGAGACCGACCAGGACTGGCGCGACTCCCTCGCCGCCGCCCTCGGGGCCGGCCCGGACCACGTCAGCGCCTACGCGCTGATCGTCGAGGAGGGCACGCAGCTGGCCCGCCGGATCCGCCGCGGCGAGGTCCCCATGACCGACGACGACGTCCACGCCGACCGCTACCTGATCGCCGACGAGGTCATGGCCCAGGCCGGGTACTCCTGGTACGAGGTGTCGAACTGGGCCACCTCGGAGGCCGGGCGCTGCCTGCACAACGAGCTGTACTGGCGCGGCGCCGACTGGTGGGGCGCCGGGCCGGGCGCGCACTCCCACGTGGGCGGGGTCCGCTGGTGGAACGTCAAGCACCCCGGCGCCTACGCCGCCGCCCTCGCCGAGGGCCGCTCCCCGGGCGCGGGGCGCGAGCTCCTCTCGGAGGAGGACCGCCGCGTGGAACGGATCCTGCTGGAGCTGCGCCTCGTGGACGGGGTGCCGCTGACCCTGCTCGCCCCGGCCGGCCTGGCGGCCTCCCGCAAGGCCCTCGCCGACGGGCTCCTGGAGCCGGGCCCCTACGAGGCCGGACGGGCCGTGCTGACCCTGCGGGGGCGGCTGCTGGCCGACGCGGTGGTCCGGGACCTGGTCGACTGATCACCTTCCCGGGTGAACCCGCGCGGATCCGGGCCGGCCTGACCGTCGACCCCTTCGAAGCGAAGTGCACGCTGCTCACCGAGCCGTTCGGCGGTGGGGGGCGAGGCCGACTACCGCACGGCGCGGACCAGCAAGTTCGCAGAACCGGTCCCGCTGGACGGCCTCGGCGTGACGCTCGACACCGTCGATTTCGGCACCCTGCCGTAGATCAGGCGGGGGTTGTGACGAAGTCGATGAGCTCCTCGACGCGGCCCAGCAGGGTCGGCTCCAGGTCCTTGTAGGAGCCCACCCGGGACAGGATGTGCTGCCAGGCGGCGCCGGTGTTCTCCGGCCAGCCCAGCGCCCGGCAGACGCCCGTCTTCCAGTCCTGGCCGCGCGGGACCACCGGCCACGCGGCGATGCCCAGCGCCGACGGCTTCACCGCCTGCCAGACGTCCACATAGGGGTGGCCCACGACCAGGACGTGCTCAGAGTCCACCGACGCCGCGATGCGGGACTCCTTCGAGCCCGGTACCAGGTGGTCCACCAGCACCCCCAGGCGGGCGTCCGGCGTCGGGCCGAACTCCGCCACCACCGCCGGGAGGTCGTCGACGCCCTCCAGGTACTCGACCACCACGCCCTCGATGCGCAGGTCGTCGCCCCACACCCGCTCCACCAGCTCGGCGTCGTGCCGGCCCTCGACGTAGATCCGGCCCGCCCGGGCCACCCGCGCCCGGGCGCCGGGGACGGCGATCGACCCCGACGCCGTACGGGCGGGCGCCGACGGCCCCCGGGGCGGCCGGACCAGGGTGACCACAGCGCCGTCCAGCAGGAAGCCCCGCGGCTCCATCGGGAACACCCGGCGCTTGCCGAAGCGGTCCTCCAAGGTCACCGTGCCCGCCTCGCAGGCCACCACCGCACCGCAGAAGTCCGTACCCGCCACCTCGACCACCAGGTCCGGTTCCGCGGCGACCTCCGGCACGGCCTTGGGTCGCTTCCACTGCGGGGTCAGGTCGGGGGAGTACTCGCGCATCCGGCCGACACTAGGAGAGCCGGGCGCCTCCCGCCTACGACACGCCGGAACGGGCCGCCAGTGTGGCGCGTTGCGCACGCACGAACTCCGCGGTGACCACCGCTCCGTGACCCGGCACGTACAGCGCGTCCTCGCCGCCCAGCGCCAGCAGCCGGTCCAGGGCGGCGGGCCACTGCCGGGGCACGGCGTCCGGCCCGGCCAACGGCTCGCCCGACTCCTCCACCAGGTCGCCGCAGAACACCGTCTCGCGTTCGCCCGGGACGAAGACGGCCAGGTCGTGCCCGGTGTGCCCGGGCCCCACGTTGGCCAGCAGCACCTGCACCCCGCCCAGTTCCAGGGTCCACTCGCCCGACACCTGATGGCCGGGCAGCACCAGCAGGTCCACCGCCTCGGCAGCCTCCGCCTCCGCGAGCCCGTGCCGCACCGCGTCCCCGCGCAGCTCCTCGCGGCCCGAGGCGAGCAGCGCGGCCAGCCCGACCGCCCCGAAGACCTCGGCGCCGGGGAAGGCGGCCGCGCCCAGTACGTGATCGAAATGCCCGTGCGTGAATGCGATATGGGTCACGCTCCGGCCCGTCAGACGCTCGGCCTCGGCCCGCACCTCGGCACCCTCGCGCACGCACGATCCCGGATCGATCAGAAGGACGGACTCGTCCCCCACCACCAGCCCCACCGTGCAGTCCCACACCGGCAGGCGCCGCCGGCCGGCCCTCCCGGTCAGCCGTTCCCAGCCCGCCTCTTCCCAACGCACGTCCATGCCGCGACGCTACCCTGGCGGGCCTCCCTTGCCAGGGTCTTACTACCCGGCCGTACACTGAGCGGGGGCTCTCTGGCACTCGGACGTACAGAGTGCCAACGAACGCCAGAACACGTCAGAACACGGCAACGGATCACGCTGGAGGTGTGCGCGATGCTCAGCGAACGCAGACTCGAAGTGCTGCGCGCCATCGTCCAGGACTACGTCGGGACGGAGGAGCCGGTCGGCTCCAAGGCGCTCACCGAGCGGCACCGGCTCGGCGTCTCGCCCGCCACCGTGCGCAACGACATGGCGGTGCTGGAGGAGGAGGGCTACATCGCCCAGCCCCACACCAGCGCCGGCCGGATCCCCACCGACAAGGGCTACCGCCTCTTCGTCGACAAGCTCGCGGGGGTCAAGCCGCTGTCGTCGCCCGAGCGCCGGGCCATCCAGAACTTCCTCGACGGGGCCGTCGACCTCGACGACGTCGTCGGCCGTACGGTGCGGCTGCTCGCGCAGCTCACCCGTCAGGTCGCGGTCGTCCAGTACCCGAGCCTGACCCGGTCGACCGTCCGGCACGTGGAGCTGCTCTCGCTCGCCCCCGCGCGCCTGATGCTCGTCCTGATCACGGACACCGGACGCGTCGAGCAGCGGCTCGTCGACTGTCCGAGCCCCTTCGGCGAGGCCTCCCTCGCCGACCTGCGGGCCCGGCTCAACAGCCGGGTCGTCGGCAGGCGCTTCACCGATGTGCCCCCGCTCGTCCAGGACCTCCCGGAGTCCTTCGAGGCCGACGACCGGGGCACCGTCTCCACCGTCCTCTCGACGCTCCTCGAAACCCTGGTCGAGGAGGCGGAGGAGCGGCTGATGATCGGCGGTACCGCCAATCTCACCCGCTTCGGACACGATTTTCCCCTGACGATCAGGCCGGTGCTGGAGGCGCTGGAGGAGCAGGTCGTGCTCCTCAAGCTCCTCGGCGAGGCCAACGAGTCGGGAATGGCCGTAAGGATCGGGCACGAGAACGCCTACGAGGGGCTCAACTCCACGTCGGTCGTCTCGGTCGGTTACGGTTCGGGCGGCGAAACGGTCGCCAAACTCGGCGTGGTCGGACCGACCCGCATGGACTACCCCGGAACGATGGGAGCGGTACGCGCAGTGGCACGTTACGTCGGACAGATCCTGGCGGAGTCGTAAGTGGCCACGGACTACTACGCCGTTCTCGGCGTGCGCCGCGACGCATCGCAGGACGAGATCAAGAAGGCCTTCCGGCGCCTCGCGCGTGAACTCCACCCGGACGTGAATCCGGACCCGAAGACGCAGGAGCGCTTCAAGGAGATCAACGCGGCCTACGAGGTGCTGTCGGACCCGCAGAAGAAGCAGGTCTACGACCTCGGCGGCGACCCGCTGTCCTCCTCGGGCGGCGGCGGAGCCGGCGGCTTCGGGGCGGGCGGCTTCGGCAACTTCTCCGACATCATGGACGCCTTCTTCGGCCAGGCCTCGCAGCGCGGCCCGCGCTCGCGGACCCGGCGCGGCCAGGACGCCATGATCCGCCTCGACCTGGAACTGGACGAGGCGGCCTTCGGGACGACCAAGGACATCCAGGTCGACACGGCCGTCGTCTGCACCACCTGCTCCGGCGAGGGCGCAGCCCCCGGCACCTCGGCGCAGACGTGTGACATGTGCCGCGGCCGCGGTGAGGTCTCGCAGGTCACCCGGTCCTTCCTGGGCCAGGTCATGACCTCGCGCCCCTGCCCGCAGTGCCAGGGCTTCGGCACCGTCGTCCCGACCCCGTGCCACGAGTGCGCGGGTGACGGGCGGGTCCGCTCCCGCCGCAGCCTCACGGTCAAGATCCCGGCCGGTGTCGAGAACGGCACCCGGATCCAGCTCGCGGGCGAGGGCGAGGTCGGCCCCGGCGGCGGCCCCGCCGGCGACCTGTACGTGGAGATCCACGAGCTGGCGCACCCGACCTTCCAGCGGCGGGGGGACGACCTGCACTGCACGGTCACCATCCCGATGACGGCGGCCGCGCTGGGCACCAAGTGCCCGCTGGAGACGCTGGACGGGCTGGAGGAGATCGACATCCGGCCCGGTACCGGGTCCGGACAGGCGATCCCGCTGCACGGCCGCGGCGTCACCCACCTGCGCGGCGGCGGCCGCGGCGACCTCATCGTGCACGTCGAGGTCACCACCCCGGGCAAGCTGGACGCCCAGCAGGAGGAGCTGCTGCGCCAGCTGGCGAAGCTGCGCGGCGAGGAGCGGCCCATGGGCCAGTTCGCGCCGGGCCAGCAGGGCCTCTTCAGTCGTCTGAAGGACGCCTTCAACGGTCGCTGACCGCACGGCGAGCACCGCTTCGAGCCCGGCCCGGGGAGACCCGGCCGGGCTCTCGGCGTACTGCCGGAGGCCGTCCCTCCGCCCGCCGGGAAGCGGACTATGCCAGGCGAAAGCGGTGATTCGGCGCCGTGGGCCGGACGTGGCACGATGCAGCCATGTCCACCGCCGCGAACGGTCTCTCCCCCCACCCGATCGTGCAGGCTCCCATGGCGGGCGGCGCCTCCTGCCCGCCGCTCGTCGCCGCCGTGTGCGAGGCCGGCGCACTGGGCTTCCTGGCCGGCGGCTACAAGACCGCCGACGGGATGTACCAGGAGATCAAACAGGTGCGCGCACTCACCCGGCACCGCTTCGGCGTCAACCTCTTCATGCCGCAGACCGGGTACGTCGACCCGGCGGCCGTGGAGGCGTACCGCGGGCAGCTGGCCGGCGAGGCCAGCTGGTACGAGATCTCGCTCGCCGAGGAGGACATCATCGGCACCAGCGACGACGGCTACGACGCCAAGCTCGCCATCCTCCTGGAGGACCCGGTCCCGGTCGTGTCGTTCACCTTCGGCTGTCCCGCCCCCGCGGCCCTCGCCGCCCTGCGCAAGGCCGGTACGTACACCGTCGTCACGGTGACCTCCGCCGAGGAGGCACGCAGTGCCCAGCGGGCGGGTGCCGACGCCGTCTGCGTCCAGGGCGTCGAGGCGGGCGGCCACCAGGGCACCCACCGGGACGACCCGCAGATCGACGGCACGGCCGCGGTGGGGCTGCTCGCGCTCGTGGCGCAGGTACGGGAGGCCGTGGCCCTGCCGATCATCGCCGCGGGCGGGGTCATGCGGGGCGCGCAGATCGCCGCGCTGCTGGCGGCCGGCGCGGCGGCGGCGCAGCTCGGGACGGCCTTCCTGGTGTGTCCGGAGTCGGGTGCGGACCCCGTGCACAAGAAGGCGCTGACGGATCCGCTCTTCGTCCGGACGGAGCTGACCCGAGCCTTCTCCGGGCGGCCGGCGCGGGGGCTGGTCAACCGCTTCGTGCGGGAGCACGGCCCCTATGCCCCGGCCGCCTACCCCCAGGTCCACCACCTGACCTCGGGGCTGCGCAAGGCGGCCGCCGCGGCCGGCGACCCGCAGGGCATGGCCCTGTATGCGGGCCAGGGGCACCGGCTCGCGCGGGCCCTGCCGGCGGCGGAGCTGGTGGAGGTGCTGGCGGCCGAATTGGCGCAGGCGCAGAGGATGTTGAAGGAAATGCAGATGAGGAGTGCGTCATGACGGCCCCGGTGTTCGTGGTCGAAGAGGTCCCCGCCGGGGCGGAGTTCGTCCTGGACGGGCCGGAGGGCCGGCACGCCGTGTCCGTGAAGCGGCTGAACCCGGGCGAGCAGGTGGTCCTGACGGACGGCCGCGGCGGCTGGGCGGAGGCCGTCGTCAAGGCGGCCGAGGGCAAGGACCGGCTCGTCGTGGCGGTCGCCGACGCCGGGCGGGAGGAGGAGCCGGCGGTCCGTATCACGGTGGTCCAGGCCCTGCCCAAGGGGGACCGGGGCGAGCTGGCCGTCGAGACCATGACCGAGACCGGTGTGGACGCGATCGTGCCCTGGCAGGCCTCGCGCTGCATCACGCAGTGGCGCGGCGACCGCGGGGCCAAGTCCCTGGCCAAGTGGCGGGCCACGGCCCGCGAGGCGGGCAAGCAGTCCCGCCGGGTCCGCTTCCCGGAGGTGGCCGAGGCCCTGTCCACGAAGCAGGTCGCGGCGCTGCTGGCCGGCGCCGATCTGGCGATGGTTCTGCACGAGGACCGCGACACCCCCTCGCAGGCCCTGGCCACGGCCGAGCTGCCGGCCACCGGCTCCGTCGTCCTGGTGGTCGGCCCGGAGGGCGGCGTCTCCCCGGAGGAGCTGGAGGTCTTCGCCGCGGCGGGGGCGCACCCCTACCGCCTGGGCCGTTCCGTCCTGCGGACCTCCACCGCCGGCACAGCGGCCGCGGCGGTACTGCTCGCCCGTACCGGACGTTGGGCCTGACCGGCTGAAATGCGCGCCCGCGGCGGGCCCCCGGCTGGATACGATGCCCGGACCGATCAACGTCACGGGAGGGTGCGCAATGGCCGGGGAACCGCAGGCCGACTGCCTGTTCTGCAAGATCGTCGAGGGGGCCGTCCCGGCGACCGTGGTCCGGGAGACCGAGACCACCGTCGCCTTCCGGGACATCAACCCGCAGGCGCCCACGCACGTGCTCGTCATCCCCAAGGTGCACTACCCCGACGCCGCGTCCCTCGCGGCCGCGGAGCCGGGCGTCGCCGCCGACATACTGCGTGAGGCCGCACAGGTCGCCGCCGACGAGAAGATCGACGACCACGGCTACCGGATCGTCTTCAACACCGGCTCCGGGGCCGGCCAGACCGTCTGGCACGCCCACGCGCACGTCCTGGGCGGCCGCGGCCTCCAGTGGCCCCCGGGATAGCACGTGTCCGCCAGAGAGTTCGTGGTGCTGGGCACCGCCAGCCAGGTGCCCACCCGCCACCGCAACCACAACGGCTACCTGCTGCGCTGGGACGGCGAGGGCATCCTCTTCGACCCGGGCGAGGGCACGCAGCGGCAGATGCTGCGTGCCGGGGTCGCCGCGCACGACATCAACCGGATCTGCATCACCCATTTCCACGGTGACCACAGCCTCGGCCTCGCCGGGGTGATCCAGCGGATCAACCTCGACCAGGTCCCGCACCCCGTCGCCGCGCACTACCCGGCGTCGGGGCAGAAGTTCTTCGACCGGCTCCGGTACGCCACGGCCTACCGCGAGACCGTGCCGATCGCCGAGGAACCGGTGGCCGAGGACGGAACCGTCGCGCACGGGGCCTCGTACGTCCTGGAGACCCGGCGGCTCTCGCATCCGGTGGAGTCCTTCGGCTACCGGATCACCGAGCCCGACGGCCGCCGGATGGTGCCCGAGCTGCTCGCCCGGCACGGGATCAAGGGGCCCGACGTGGGCCGGATCCAGCGCGACGGGCACCTCGGCGGGGTCACCCTGGAAGAGGTCAGCGAGCCCAGGCCCGGGCAGCGCTTCGCGTTCGTCATGGACACCCGGCTCTGCACCGGCGTGGACGAGCTCGCCGAGGGCTGCGACATGCTGGTGATCGAGTCGACCTTCCTCGACGAGGACGAGCGGCTGGCCACCGACCACGGGCACCTCACCGCCGGCCAGGCGGCACGCGTGGCGCGCGACGCGGGCGTCCGGCACCTCGTGCTGACGCACTTCTCGCAGCGGTACACCGATCCGACCGAATTCGAACGCCAGGCGCGGGCGGCGGGATTCGAGGGGGAGCTCACCGTGGCGGCGGACCTGATGAGGGTTCCGCTGCCGAAGCGGGGCTGACGCGCGCGGCCCGGGGCGCACGGCGTCGCGGGCCCGCCCGCGGGTTGCGGCGATCGGGTCGCAGGGCATGTTGTGGGTGATCTGCGCCACACTGGGTTTTGGTCCCGCCCCTGGTGGGGAGACCTGGCAGCTTTCACCGAGAAACGGCCCTTCGAGATCAACCGGGGAGACCACCGTGACCAGTCGGGACCTCGACAGCCGCACCGCAGCCGTGGACCCGCTCGGTCCGCTGCGCGACCCGGAGGAACCGGGCTGCGACGTCTTCCTGACCGGGACGGTCTTCCTCGACATCATCTTCACCGGCCTCGACTCGGCGCCGGTGCGCGGTACGGAGTCCTGGGCGCGCGGCATGGGCTCCAGCCCCGGCGGAGTCGCCAACATGGCCACCGCCCTGGCCCGGCTCGGCCTGCGCACCTCGCTCGCCGCGGCCTTCGGCGACGACCACTACGGCGAGTACTGCTGGGACGCCCTGGAGCAGGGTGAGGGCATCGACCTGTCCATGTCGCGGATCGTCCCCGGCTGGCACAGCCCCGTCACGGTCTCGATGGCCTACGAGGGCGAGCGCACGATGGTCTCCCACGGCCACGAGGCCCCCCCGCCGGCGGACCCCGGGTCCTCGCCGCAGTGTCCGCCCAGAGCCCGCGCCGCGGTGGCCTCCCTGGGGCCCGGCCGCGGCGAGGAGTGGATCGGCGGGGCCGCCCGGCGCGGCTCACGGGTCTTCGCGGACGTGGGCTGGGACGAGAGCGGGCGGTGGGACCTGGGGGCCCTGGCCGACCTGGAGCACTGCGAGGCCTTCCTGCCGAACGCCGGCGAGGCGATGCGGTACACGCGCACCGAATGCCCGCGGGCCGCGGCCCGCGCGCTGGCCGAGAAGGTCCCGATCGCGGTGGTGACCATGGGCGCGGAGGGCTCGTACGCGGTCGACGGGCGCACCGGGGAGACCGCGCACGTCCCGGGGATCTCCGTGGAGGCGCTGGACCCCACCGGGGCGGGGGACGTCTACGTGGCGGGCTTCGTCACCGGCACCCTGGCGGGCTGGCCGCTGGCGGACCGGCTCGCCTTCGCCGGGCTGACCGCGGCCCTGTCGGTCCAGGAGTTCGGCGGCTCCCTGTCGGCCCCCGGCTGGCCGGAGGTGGCCCACTGGTGGCGCGACGCCCCGCACGCACTGCGCGGCCGCTACGGCTTCCTGGACGACCTGATCCCGTCGGCCGCGACCCCGGCCGCCCGGCGCAGGGCCGTGCCGACCATCGGCTTCCGGCACTCCGCGTAGCCGGGGGACTGTGCGGCAGCCCGTCGCGGGCCGGCGGGGGCGGTGAAAACCTCTCGGGGAAGCAGCGGCGGCGACGTACGCTTGGTACTCCGGAGGTCGTCGATCGGCGCGGCCCCTCAGCAGGAGGTATGCGCAGGCCACAGTGCCGGCCCATGACTCAGACATCGACAGCCCACATCCCCGCGCCGGGGCAGGCGCGAGCGCACTTCACCGTACCGGCGACACACCCGATGGTGACTGTGCTCGGCTCGGGCGACGCCCTGTTGCGCGTGATCGAGAAGGCCTTCCCGAAGGCCGACATCCATGTTCGGGGCAATCAGGTCAGCGCGATCGGAGAGGCGGCGGAAGTCGCCCTGATCCAGCGACTGTTCGACGAGATGATGCTGGTGCTCCGCACCGGGCAGCCGATGACGGAGGACGCAGTGGAACGCTCGATCGCCATGCTCAAGGCGAGCGCGAACGGCAACGGCGACGGGCCCGAGACGCCCGCCGAGGTGCTCACCCAGAACATCCTTTCCAGCCGCGGCCGCACCATCCGCCCCAAGACCCTCAACCAGAAGCGGTACGTCGACGCGATCGACAAGAACACGATCGTCTTCGGCATCGGCCCCGCCGGTACCGGAAAGACCTACCTCGCCATGGCCAAGGCGGTCCAGGCCCTGCAGTCCAAGCAGGTCAGCCGGATCATCCTGACCCGGCCCGCCGTCGAGGCGGGGGAGCGGCTCGGCTTCCTGCCGGGCACCCTCTTCGACAAGATCGACCCGTACCTGCGCCCGCTCTACGACGCGCTGCACGACATGCTCGACCCCGACTCGATCCCGCGGCTGATGGCGGCGGGCACGATCGAGGTCGCGCCGCTGGCGTACATGCGCGGCCGCACGCTCAACGACGCGTTCGTGGTCCTCGACGAGGCCCAGAACACGACCGCCGAGCAGATGAAGATGTTCCTGACCCGGCTCGGCTTCGACTCGAAGATCGTGATCACGGGTGACGTCACCCAGATCGACCTTCCCGGCGGGGCGCGGAGCGGTCTGCGCCAGGTTCAGGAAATCCTCGACGGGGTACCCGACATCCACTTCTCCAGGCTCACGTCCGAGGATGTCGTCCGCCACAAGCTGGTCGGCCGTATCGTCGACGCGTACGAGAAGTACGACGACGGCCAGCAGGCCGCCAACGGCTACCAGCGGAAGTAGAACCCAGCGCACCATGTCGATCGACGTCAACAACGAGTCCGGAACCGAGGTCGACGAGCAGGCGATCCTCGACATCGCCCGTTACGCGCTCACCCGGATGCGGATCCACCCGCTCTCGGAGCTCTCCGTCATCGTCATCGACGAGGACGCGATGGAGCAGCTCCACATCCAGTGGATGGACCTGCCGGGCCCGACCGACGTCATGTCCTTCCCGATGGACGAGCTCCGTCCGCCGGGCAAGGACGACGAGGAGCCCCCGCAGGGGCTCCTCGGCGACATCGTGCTCTGCCCCGAGGTCGCGAAGAAGCAGGGCGAGGAAGCCCCGACGCAGCACTCCATGGACGAGGAGCTCCAGCTCCTGACCGTCCACGGGGTGCTGCACCTGCTCGGATACGACCACGAGGAGCCCGACGAGAAGGCCGAGATGTTCGGCCTCCAGGCGGCCATCGTGGACGGCTGGCGCGGTGAGCGCGGGCTGACCGGCCCGTCCCCGGCTCCCACCGTCTCGTGAGCGCCCCGCAACTGATCACCGGCGCGGTGCTGCTGGTGGTCGTGGCCTGGTTCGCGGCGTGCGCGGAGTCCGGCATCGCCCGCATCTCGATCTTCCGCGCCGAGCAGGCAGTACGGGAGGGCAGGCGCGGCAGCGAGAAGCTCGCCCAGGTCGCGGGCGACCCCACCCGCTACCTCAACGTGGCACTGCTGGTCAGGGTCACCTGCGAGATGGCGGCCGGGGTCCTGGTCACGTACGTCTGCCTCGACGAGTTCGGCGAGAACTGGACCGCGCTGCTCGTGGCCATCGCCGTGATGGTGCTGGTCTCCTTCGTCGCCGTGGGGGTCTCCCCGCGCACGATCGGCCGCCAGCACCCGCTGAACACGGCGACGGCTGCGGCGTACGTCCTCGTACCGCTCGCCCGGATCATGGGGCCGATCCCGCAGCTGCTGATCCTCGTCGGCAACGCGCTCACTCCGGGGAAGGGCTTCCGCAAGGGCCCCTTCGCCTCGGAGGCCGAGCTGCGGGCGATGGTCGACCTCGCCGAGAAGGAATCGCTCATCGAGGACGACGAGCGCCGGATGGTGCACCAGGTCTTCGAACTCGGCGACACCCTCGTGCGCGAGGTGATGGTGCCGCGCACCGACCTGGTCTGCATCGAGCGCTACAAGACGGTCCGTCAGGCGACCACGCTCGCCCTGCGGTCCGGTTTCTCGCGCATCCCGGTCACCGGGGAGAACGAGGACGACATCGTCGGCATCGTCTACCTGAAGGACCTGGTCCGCAAGACGCACGTCAACCGGGAGTCCGAGGCCGACCTGGTGTCGACGGCGATGCGGCCGGCCGTCTTCGTACCGGACACCAAGAACGCGGGCGATCTGCTGCGCGAGATGCAGCAGGTACGCAACCACGTGGCCGTCGTGATCGACGAGTACGGCGGTACGGCCGGCATCGTCACCATCGAGGACATCCTCGAGGAGATCGTCGGCGAGATCACGGACGAGTACGACCGGGAGCTCCCGCCGGTCGAGGATTTGGGCGAGGACCGCTACCGGGTCACGGCGCGCCTGGACATCACCGACCTCGGTGAGCTGTTCAAGGTCGAGGCCTTCGACGACGAGGACGTCGAGACGGTCGGCGGACTGCTGGCGAAGGCGCTGGGCCGGGTTCCGATCGCGGGCGCCTCGGCGCTGGTGGAACTGCCGGACGGGCGTCCGCTGCGGCTGACGGCCGAGTCGCCGGCGGGCCGGCGGAACAAGATCGTGACGGTGCTGGTCGAACCGGTGGCCGCGGCCGAGGCCGCGGGGGAGGAGGGGGAATGACCCCGGCGCAGCTGCGGGAGTTCTGTCTGGGCTTCAACGCGGCGGTGGAGGAGTTCCCCTTCACCCCGGAGACCTCGGTGTTCAAGGTGAAGGGCAAGATGTTCGCGCTCAGCGCGCTGGACGCCGAGCCGCTGAAGGTCAACCTCAAGTGCGAGCCGGAGCTGGCGGTACGGCTGCGTGAGGAGCACGGGGCGATCGCGCCGGGCTACCACATGAACAAGCGGCACTGGAACACGGTGACCGTGGGCGGGATCCCCGACGCGATGCTGCGCGAGCTCGTCGAGGACTCCTACGACCTGGTGGTGGCGGGGCTGCCGCGGGCGGAGCGGCTGAAGCTCGACCGGCCCTGAGGCGGGCCGTGCCGGGCCGCGGCCCGGCCGCGGCGGGGTCGTTGCACGGCCGGGCAGCGGTGCTCCCTATGCTTTCGACCATGACGGAGAGCACCGGGATCGCCCCCGAGGACAGCAAGATCATCACGCTGGCGCGCAGCGCCCGGGCCCGCAACGGGGTGCCCGAGGGGGCGGCGGTGCGGGACGAGACGGGACGGACGTACGTCGCGGGGACGGTGGAGCTCGACTCCCTGAAGCTGAGCGCGCTGCAGACCGCGGTCGCGATGGCCGTGGCCAGCGGGGCCCGGTCGCTGGAGGCCGCCGCCGTCGTGAGCGCGGCCGAGGCCCCGGCCGAGGCCGACCGCGCGGCCGTCCGCGACCTCGGCGGCCCGGACACCCCGGTCCTGTTGGCCGCCCCGGACGGCACCCTGAGGTCCACGACCCCGGCCGGGTCGTAGCCTCCGGCCTCCCGGCGGTCGCCGCCCCCGTGTTCGGCCGCGGCCCGGCAGGCCCCGCCCGGCTGTTCCGGCCGGGGCCGGGCGAATCCAGCCCCGCCGGCGTTTGAGGCGCGGGGTCTGGGGCGGCGCCCCAGGAAACCCGGCTCCGCCGGCACCGGGCTCCGCCCGGACCCGCGCACCGGGCTCCGCCGGCCACCGCTGGGAGGTGCCCCCTGGCGAGGCTGGATGTGCCCCGCCGGGATCGGGTTCGGCGCGGCGGGGCGCCGGCGCCGTCATGCGGGGCGCGCTCCGCCGGGGAGTCCGGCCGCTCCGCCGGGAGGCCGACGGCGGATGACCATCGCCATCAGGGCCGCCGTCGCGCACAGGCCTCCCGAGGCGTACCAGACCACGTCGTACGAGCCCGTGAGGTCCCGGGCCAGGCCTCCCAGGAAGGCGACCGCCGCCGCGCCGATCTGGTGCGAGGCGAGCACCCAGCCGAAGACGATCGCGCCGTCGTCCCCGTAGTGCTCGCGGCACAGGGCGATCGTCGGGGGGACCGTCGCGACCCAGTCCAGGCCGTAGAAGACGATGAAGAAGACCAGCGGCGGACGCACCGACGGCGCCAGCAGGATCGGCAGCAACAGCAGCGACACCCCGCGCAGGGCGTAGTAGACGGCCAGCAGCCGCCGGGCCTCGTAGCGGTCCGTGAACCAGCCCGAGGCGATCGTGCCGACCACGTCGAAGACGCCGATCACCGCCAGCAGCCCGGCCGCCGCCGTCACCGGCATGCCGTGGTCGTGCGCCGCCGGCACGAAGTGCGTCCGCACCAGCCCGTTCGTCGAGGCCCCGCAGATCGCGAAGGTGCCCGCGAGGAGCCAGAAGGGGCCGGTCCGGGCCGCGTCGGCGAGGACCTTCAGCGCCCGCCTCGCCGCACCCACGGCCGGGGCGGGCTTGGGCGCGTAGGTGCCGCCGTACGGCGCGAGCCCCACGTCCGCGGGGTGGTCGCGCAGCAGCAGCCAGACGAACGGCACGACGGCCAGCGCGGCCACGGCGACCGTCACCGTCGCCGGGCGCCAGCCGTGGCGGTCCACCAGCCACGCCAGCAGCGGCAGGAAGACCAGCTGTCCTGAGGCTCCGGCGGCGGTCAGGATGCCGGTGACCAGGCCGCGCCGGGCGGTGAACCAGCGGCCCGTCACCGTCGCGGCGAAGGCCAGGGCCATCGAGCCGCTGCCCAGCCCGACGAGCACGCCCCAGCACAGCACCAGCTGCCAGGGCTCGGTCATCCACACCGTGGCCACCGCACCGCCCGCGATGACGGTCAGGGCCAACGCCACGACCCTGCGGATGCCGAAGCGGTCCATCAGCGCCGCGGCGAAGGGCGCGGTGATGCCGTAGAGGGCGAGGTTCACGGAGACGGCCACCCCGATGGTGCCGCGCGACCAGTCGAACTCCTCGTGCAACGGCTCGATGAGCAGTCCGGGCAGGGAGGCGAAACCGGCGGCGCCGATGATCGTCACGAAGGCGACGGCGGCGACGTACCAGGCGCGGTGGACGCGTCCGGCCCGCCGGGGGGTGGGGGCGGGAAGGGTGTCGGGGGTGGGGGCTGTCTGGGTCACGCGAGAAGCTTCGGGCCGGCGGGACACCGTACGACAGTGGCCTGACTGTCATGCTTCGATACGATCGGGCCATGGAACCTGCGCCGCACCGCGTCGTCGTCCTGGCCCTTCCCGGGCTGCTGCCCTTCGAGCTCGGCATCCCCCACCGGATCTTCGGCCGTGCCAAGGACCGGGCCGGGCGGCCGCTGTACGAGATCCTCACGTGCGGGACGGCCCCCGGCCCGATCCCCACGGACGCCGACTTCGCCATCCAGGTCGCGCAGGGCCCCGAGCTGCTCGCCACCGCCGACACGGTGGTCGTGCCGGCCTCGTACGAGCTGGGACCGGTCCACGAGGAGGGCAGGCTGGGTGACGAGCTCGCTGCGGCCCTCGCGCACATCCGGCCCGGCACCCGGCTCGTCTCCATCTGCACGGGCGGCTACGTGCTGGCCGCCGCCGGCTACCTGGACGGCCGGCGGGCCACCACCCACTGGGCCTCCGCCGAGCACTTCCAACAGCTCTTCCCCGCCGTGAAGGTGGACCCCGACGTGCTCTACACCGATGACGGGGACGTGCTGACCTCGGCGGGCGTGGCCGCCGGGATCGACCTGTGCCTGCACATCGTGCGCCGTGACCACGGTGCGGCCGTCGCGAACGAGGCCGCCCGGCGGACCGTCGTACCGCCCCACCGCGAGGGCGGGCAGGCGCAGTTCGTCGACCGCCCGGTGCCGGAGCCGCAGCTCGCCACCACCACCGCGGCCCGCGCCTGGGTGCTGGACCGGCTGCACGAGCCGCTCCGGCTCACCGACATGGCCCGGCAGGAGGCCATGTCGGTACGGACCTTCACGCGCCGCTTCCGCGAGGAGGCGGGCATCAGCCCGGGCCAGTGGATCACCGGCCGGCGGGTGGAGCGGGCGCGGCGGCTGCTGGAGCAGACGGAGCTGTCGATGGAACAGGTCGCGCGGGAGAGCGGCTTCGGGACGGCCCAGTCCCTGCGCAAGCACGTGCAGGCGGCACTGGGGGTGAGCCCGACGGCCTACCGGCGCACCTTCCGTGCCACCGGGGGAGGCGGTGCCACGCTCCCATCTCCTGATGGGCCATCAGTTGCTGCCGGGCCCGTGCATTGACTTCTCCCGCCGCCCGCTCGTGAATGGCCCCCTGCGCGGGGCTCGGCGCGAGGGAACCCAGGGGGCGGGCAGTGCGAACACGGGCGCGGAACCGGAGATGGTCGGCAGCCGTCGGCATGGCCGCACTGGCGGCCACGGCCGGGGGTGCCCTCGGCGCACCCGCCGCGGCCGAGGGCGAGACGCCCCCGGGACAGGTGGACTTCCCCACGCAGTGCCTGGCGCCCCAGGAAGCCGGAATCCCGCCCGCCGACGGGCAGACCACCGCCCGGATCACCGTGGACGACCCGGCACCCCGGGTCGGCGACACCGTCACCGTGACCTACCAGGTGATCGGGACCCCGGCCCGGAACCCGGTCGGCGGCGAACTCCCCGCCGACACGCTCACCCCGACCGGCCGGATCGTCCTGGCGGGCGCCCAGAGCGGCGAGGTGACCGTCGTCGGCGCCCAGCGCAACGACCCCGTCCCGGCCGGCGCGCCCCTGCCCGCCGTCACCATGACCGGCACCTTCACCGTCACCGCGCCCGGCGAGATCACCCTGGCCCCGGGCGCCTACACCCTGCACACCGGCCACCTGCTCGACCTCGACACCTCCTGCACCGCCGCCGCCCCGGCCGCCGCACCCGTCTCCGCCCGCCTCACCGCCGCCGAACTGCCCACGGCCAACCTGCGCAGCGTCTTCCTCGCCACCGCCCACGGACAGCCCGGAGCCAAGGTCCGGGTCACCGCCGCGGGCTTCCCTCCGGGCGCCGCCGTGACCGTCGCCGGGCGGGCGGGCGCCGCCGAGACCGCCGACCGGGTGAGCGCCACCGCCGACGGCCTGGGCACGACCGTCGTCGAGCTGCCGGTCACGGACCGGGCCACCACCGCGGTGGTGGCCTACGAGGGCGCCGCCTGGTCCGCGCGGCAGGGCTCCGGCCCTGCCGCGTACACGGTCGTCCACGCCGCCCCGCCGGCGTCCGGCACGCAGAAGGTCACCGCCACCGTCGAGCCGGGCGCGCTCGGCATGACCCAGGCGGGCGAGGACATCACGCTCGGCGCGGTCCCGTACGGCGACGGAGGCGCCGCCCCCGGCAGGATCGGCACCGTGACCGTCACCGACGCCCGTGGCGGCCCGGCCGGCTGGTCCCTGACCGGGAAGGTCACCGACTTCACCGGGCCGGGCGGGATCCGCATCCCGGGCGCGTCCCTGTCCTGGACCCCCTCGTGCGTGGCGGCACCCGGAAGCCAGAGCCCCTGTACGCCGGGCAGCGCGGGCGTCGTCGGCCCGGAGGGCGCCCTCCTGGCCTCCGCCCCGGACGCCCCGCTGGTCGGCGGCACCTTCACCATCGACGCAGCCGTCACCCTGCACGTGCCGCCGTACACCCCGCCGGGCGCCTACACGGCGGTCCTCACGCTGACCCTGTCGTGACCCTGATCCAGCCCGGCCGGCGATCGCGGCGCGGCGTCCGGCTCGCCGCGCTCCTCGCCACGGCCCTGGCCGCGCCGGGCCTCGCACTGCTGCCCGCCGGGACGGCGGGGGCCGTGGACAACGGGCAGTGGTCCGTCCTGCCCGCCGCGAACGCCGCGGGCCGGCGCCCGTACTTCTACCTCGCCGCCGCGCCCGGCCAGAGCGTCGCCGACGCCGTCACCGTCACCAACCGGACCGACCGCCCCCGCACCTTCCGCCTCTACGCCGCCGACGCCCACAACACCGCCCGCGACGGCGGCTTCGCCCTGCGCGGGCCCGACGAGCCGCGCCGGGCCGCCGCGGCGTGGACGAAGCTCGACCGGGAGCGGGTCACCGTCCCGGCCGGGGGCACGGTCCGCGTCGGCTTCACCCTCGCCGTCCCCGACCGTGCGGAACCGGGGGACCACCCCGGCGCCGTCGTGGCCCTCGAAGAACGACTCCCCGCTGCGACCGCCGACGCCCGGGGGATCGGGGTGCAGCAGGCCGTCGCCGCCCGGCTGTACCTGCGGGTGACCGGCCCCACCGCGCCCGCCCTGGCCGTCCGGGACGTCACCGTGCACCGGCGCGGCGCCGCCGCGGAGATCTCGTACACGCTCCACAACACCGGCAACGTCACCCTCCGGCCCCGGGCCACCCTCACCGCCTCCGGGGCGCTCGGCCGCCGGCTGCTCGACCGCGGGCTCACCGGGCTGCCCGCCGAACTGCTGCCGGGTCAGGAAGTGCGCCTGCAGGCCCGCTGGGACGGTCCGCCCGCCGCGGAATGGGCCCGGGTGACGGTGCGCGCGCGGTCCGACGGAACCACAGCTCAGGGCCGTGCCGCCTACGCCGTGCACCCGCCGCTGACGACACTGCTCGCCCTCGCCGCACTGGTCTGGTCGGCGCTGGGAGCCGCATCGGGGAGAATGGCCCGTATGAGCGATCGTTCCCCCGAGTCCACCGCCCCGCACCGTGCGGGCTTCGCCTGCTTCGTCGGCCGTCCCAACGCCGGCAAGTCGACCCTCACCAACGCACTCGTGGGCACCAAGGTCGCGATCACCTCCAACCGGCCGCAGACCACCCGCCACACCGTCCGCGGCATCGTGCACCGCCCCGACGCGCAGCTCGTCCTCGTCGACACGCCCGGTCTGCACAAGCCGCGCACCCTGCTCGGCGAGCGCCTCAACGACGTCGTGCGCACCACCTGGGCCGAGGTCGACGTGATCGGCTTCTGCCTGCCGGCCGACCAGAAGCTCGGCCCCGGCGACAAGTTCATCGCCAAGGAGCTCGCGGGGATCAAGAAGACCCCCAAGATCGCCATCATCACCAAGACCGACCTCGTCGAGTCGAAGGTGGTGGGCGAGCAGCTCATCGCCGTCCACCGGCTCGCCGAGGAGCTGGGCTTCGAGTGGGCCGAGATCGTCCCCGTCTCGGCGGTCGGCGACAGCCAGGTCCAGCTGCTGGCCGACCTGATCGCGCCCCTGCTGCCGGAGAGCCCGCCGCTCTACCCCGAGGGCGACCTCACCGACGAGCCCGAGATGGTCATGGTCGCGGAGCTGATCCGCGAGGCCGCGCTGGAAGGCGTACGGGACGAGCTCCCGCACTCCATCGCCGTGGTCGTCGAGGAGATGATCCCGCGCGAGAACCGTCCTGCGGACCGTCCGCTGCTCGACATCCACGCCAACGTCTACATCGAGCGGCCGAGCCAGAAGGGCATCATCATCGGCCCGAAGGGCTCCCGCCTGAAGGAGGTCGGGATGAAGTCGCGCAAGCACATCGAGGCGCTGCTCGGGACCCCCGTCTTCCTCGACCTCCACGTGAAGGTCGCGAAGGACTGGCAGCGGGACCCCAAGCAGCTGCGCAAGCTCGGCTTCTGACCGGCCGCCCGGACCCGGACGCGGACCCGGACCCGCTCTAGGCGACGCGCCGCACCTTCAGCGCGTTGTCGGGCCGGGTCCCGGGCCGGCCCTCGGGGTCCGTCATGGCCTGGACGTGCTCCGCCGCGGTCAGGACCTCCCAGCTGCCCTCCGGCAGCTCCAGCTGCGCGAGGACCTCCTCCGGGGTGGGGAAGTGGATGTCCGCGAGGGCCTCCGGGTTCCACGACGGCCCTCCCGCGTGGCCCACCACGAGGAGGATCCCGCCGGGTGCCACCGCGGAGGCGGCCCGGCGCAGGATCCGCTCGCGCGGGAAGTCCCCGTAGCTGTGCAGGAAACACGCAGAGACGAGGTCGAACTCCCCCTCGGGGAACGACTGCGAGAAGTCGTGCTGCTGCCAGTCGACGAGCTCTCCGACCCCGGCGTCGGCGGCGTGCTCGGCCGCCCGGCCGAGGGCCACCTTCGAGATGTCGGTGGCGGTGACCCGCCACCCGCGACGGGCCAGCCAGACGGTGTCGGCGCCCTCCCCGCAGCCGAGGTCGAGTGCCCGGCCGGGGGCGAGGCCCTCGGCCTCGCGGACCAGGAGGGCGTTCGGGTTGCCGCTCCAGATGCGCGTGCTCTCGCTGTAGCGCCCGTCCCAGAACTCGGCGCCGCCGGCGACGGGCTCGCTCTCGTTGTCGTGCGCGTTCTGAGGGGCGTGGGCGTGGGCGTGGGCGTGGGCGTGGGCGTGGGCGTGGGCGTGGGCGTGCGCGTGCGCGTGGTCGTGCTTCGGCATGGGAGCCTCTTCCGCTCGGGGTCTTCGTACCCCCGATGCTGCGCCCGCCCCGCCCCCGTCGGCAAACATTGTTGCCGTCCCGGCAAATCCGCTACGCGCCGGCCGCCGGCGGCTCCGCGATCAGGGCCGTGCCCACCCGGTGGAATCCGGCGCGGCCGTAGATCCGTGCCACGTCCTCGTCGCCCGCCGAGAGGAAGACCGTACGCGCGCCCTGTGCACGGGCCTGCGCGACGAGGGCCGCGGTGACCCCGAGGGCCAGGCCCTGGCGGCGGGCGGACGGCAGGGTGCCGACGCCCACGACCTCGGCGACGTCCCCGACCGGGTTGAACATGCCCGAGCACAGCACCACGCCGTCGCGGACGGCCGCGGCCATCCCCGAGGTGCCCGCCGCGAGCTTCGCGGAGACGCTCGCCCGGCGGGCCTCCACCGACGGGTCCGCCAGGGCGGCCGACAGCTGTGCCGGTCCGGCCTCGCCCACCGCGGTCCCCGGCTCGGCGAAGGCCAGCGCCGGGACCGTCAGTGCGGCCGCCAGCAGGGGGTCCTCGGCGTCGAGCAGCCGCACCTCCGGGTGCGGGGGCAGCTCCTCGGCGGCCTCCAGCACCATCAGCGGATGCGCGTGGACGTGGAGTCCAGCCTCCTCCACCGCGGCGCGCAGCGCGGGGCTGGTCTCGGCGACCCACTCGAAGGCCTCCGGCACGCCGAGCTCGCGCTGGCGGGCGAGCACCCGCTCCACGTCGGCGGCGGCCGCGTCGGGGCCGCCGAGCGCGGGCCGCGCGTAGTACGGCCAGCCCGCGCCCTCCTGGACGAACAGGGTCAGGGGACCGAAGTCCTCGGCCCGGGCGCCGCCCACCCGCGGCACCGCGTCGTAGTACCGCTCCAGCTCGGACAGCGTCGAATCGATCATGGGATTGGTCATCCGGCCATCCAAGCAAAGGGCCGGTGCTCAGGCACCTTCTTTCAGGACGCGTGAGATCAGCGCCCGTTGGGCCTCCGACAGGCGCGGCTCGGCGCAGGAGACCGTCCGCCCGTCCACCGTGATCCGGTACGAGAAGCCGTCCCGCACCCGGTCCGCCGGGTCGCCCGGCGGGCCGGGCCGCAGCGCGAGCTGGGCCAGGGCCCGCCACTCGTCCTCGTCCGGCAGGCCCGACGTGTCCACCTCGGCCCGTCGCTCGATGCCCGCGAAGCCGCCCGTGCGTACCACCAGAATCCGCATGGGAGGGCTCTACCCCGCTACGGGTACGCCCACGGCCGACCACGCCTTCTGGAGTGCCTGGTGCTCGGCCCCGCCGTCCCCGTACCGGGTGGCGGCGGCCGCCGTGGACAGCCGGGCGAAGTCGGAGAAGTCGGCCTTCGGGGTGAGGTCCCCGCCGGTCAGGGTGTCGTACCAGATCTGTCCGGCCCGCTCCCAGGCCTTGCCGCCGAGCTCGGTGGCCGCGATGTAGAAGGCGTGGTTGGGGATGCCGGAGTTGATGTGGACACCGCCGTTGTCGCTGTGGGTGTTCACGTAGTCGTCCATGGTGGCCGGCTGCGGGTCCTTGCCGAGCTCGTCGTCGTCGTACGCGGTGCCCGGCGCCTTCATCGAGCGCAGGGCGACCCCGGTCACGTTGGGGCCGAGGAGGCCGGCCCCGATCAGCCAGTCGGCCTGGTCGGCCGTCTGCTCCAGCGAGTACTGCTTGATCAGGGAGCCGAAGACGTCGGACATCGACTCGTTCAGGGCGCCCGACTGGCCGCGGTAGCGCAGGTTCGCCGTGTACTGGGTGACGCCGTGGGTCAGCTCGTGCCCGATGACGTCCACCGACACGGTGAAGTCGAGGAAGAGGTCCCCGTCCCCGTCGCCGAAGACCATCTGCTGGCCGTCCCAGAAGGCGTTGTTGTAGTCCTCGCCGTAGTGGACGGTGGCGTCCAGCGGGAGTCCGGAGTCGTCGATCGAGCGGCGCCCGAAGCCCTTCAGGAACAGTTCGTACGTCGCCCCGAGCCCCGCGTAGGCGCGGTTCACGGTGGCGTCCTTGCTCGGCGGGTCGCCCTCCTCGCGGACCTTCGTCCCCGGCAGCTGCGTACGGTGCTGGGCGTCGAAGATCGTCCGTTGCGGATCGTCGCCCGCCGGTGCGGCGAGGGTGGGCACGATCCCGCGCACGGCGGTGACCCGGCGCCTGGTGCGCAGCAGGGAGTCGCGTTCGAGGGTGCGCTGGGCGAGGTCGGCGCGCCGGGTGTCCCCGGACAGGGCGGCCTTGTCGAGGAGGTGCGGCGGCACGACCGTGCAGAAGACGGGGTGGCGGTGAGTGTGGGAGGCATCCATGCCCGGCAATGTGGCACCGAGTCACTTCGGTGTCACTAGCTGCAACCATGATTCATTCGGTTGTGTCACCTTCCCCCGCTGCAGAAACGTGCCTGGTGTTTTCGCACGGCCGGAACGCGGCGGCTTCGGGGGATTGCCCCGACCTGGACGGCGGGAACGAGGCTTGGCTCACATTTGGTGCAAATCGGACGTGCGGGTCTTGCATACTGGAACAGGTCCTCGCGATACGGCGCGGCTCGGCTAGGCTCGGTCCATCATGCGTTTCGGGCTGCTTCTCCTTAGCTGCCGCGGCGAGGGTCTGTAGTCGTAGGCCGGCCCCCTCCCCGCGGAGTTTGGTGTTGCGGTTTTCACTACCGCCGTCGGCCGTCCCAGCGAACTACCGCGGACACGCGAGGAGCCCAACGCCATGAGCCAGCAGCCTTTTGTCGGTCGCCCCACGCCCATCACGAACGCGACCCACACCCAGAAGCCCTCCGGGATGCCGATCCACAAGTACGGACAGTACGAACAGGTGGACATCCCGGACCGCACCTGGCCCGGCGTCCGCGTCACCAAGGCCCCCCGCTGGCTGTCCACCGACCTGCGGGACGGCAACCAGTCGCTGATCGACCCCATGACCCCGGCCCGCAAGCGCGAGATGTTCGACCTGCTGGTGCGCATGGGCTACAAGGAGATCGAGGTCGGCTTCCCGTCCTCCGGCGAGACCGACTTCGCCTTCGTGCGGTCCATCATCGAAGAGGGCGCGATCCCGGACGACGTCACCATCTCCGTACTGACCCAGGCCCGCGAGGACCTGATCGAGCGGACCGTCGAGTCCCTGGTCGGCGCCAAGCGCGCCACCGTGCACCTGTACAACGCGACCGCGCCGACCTTCCGCCGGGTCGTCTTCCGCGGCTCCAAGGAGCAGATCAAGCAGATCGCCGTCGACGGCACCCGCCTGGTCATGGAGTACGCCGAGAAGCTGCTGGGCCCCGAGACCACCTTCGGCTACCAGTACAGCCCGGAGATCTTCACCGACACCGAGCTGGACTTCGCCCTGGAGGTCTGCGAGGCCGTCTGTGACGTCTGGCAGCCGTCCGAAGGCCGCGAGATCATCCTGAACCTGCCCGCCACCGTGGAGCGCTCGACGCCGTCCACCCACGCGGACCGCTTCGAGTGGATGGCCCGCAACCTGACCCGCCGCGAGCACATCTGCATCTCCGTGCACCCGCACAACGACCGCGGCACCGCCGTCGCCGCCGCCGAGCTGGCCCTGATGGCCGGCGCCGACCGCATCGAGGGCTGTCTGTTCGGGCAGGGCGAGCGCACCGGCAACGTCGACCTGATCACGCTGGGCATGAACCTGTTCTCCCAGGGCATCGACCCGCAGATCGACTTCTCGCAGATCGACGAGATCCGCCGCACCAGCGAGTACTGCAACCAGATGGAGGTCCACCCGCGCCACCCCTACGCGGGCGACCTGGTCTACACCGCCTTCTCCGGCTCCCACCAGGACGCCATCAAGAAGGGCTTCGACGCCATGGAGGCCGACGCGGCCGCCCGGGGCAAGACCGTCGACGACATCGAGTGGGCCGTTCCCTACCTGCCGATCGACCCCAAGGACGTCGGCCGCTCCTACGAGGCGGTCATCCGGGTCAACTCGCAGTCCGGCAAGGGCGGTATCGCGTACGTCCTGAAGAACGACCACAAGCTGGACCTGCCGCGCCGCATGCAGATCGAGTTCTCGCGCATCATCCAGGCCAAGACCGACGCCGAGGGCGGCGAGGTCACGCCGAAGGCGATCTGGGACGTCTTCTCCGACGAGTACCTGCCGAACCCGGAGAACCCGTGGGGCCGCATCCAGCTGCGCTCCGGTTCGACGGCCACCGACAAGGACGGCACGGACACGCTGACCGTCGAGGCGGTCGTGGACGGCGTGGAGACGGTCCTGAACGGCACCGGCAACGGCCCGATCTCCGCCTTCTTCGACGCGCTGGCCGGCATCGGCGTCGACGCCCGCCTGCTGGACTACACCGAGCACACCATGAGCGAGGGCGCTTCCGCCGTGGCCGCCTCCTACATCGAGTGCGCGATCGACGGCCGGGTCCTGTGGGGCATCGGCATCGACGCCAACACCACCCGCGCCTCCCTGAAGGCGGTCATCTCCGCCGTCAACCGCGCGGGCCGCTGACCACTCGCACGTGAACCCCGCTCCTCCTTCCGGGGGCGGGGTTCCGTCGTACCCGCCGACCCCCTCCGGGGGCTCCGGGCCACGGAGAGGGTCAGCGGGCCAGATAGCCGCCGTCCACCGGCAGGACCACGCCCGTCACGAACGAGGCCGCGTCCGAGGCGAGGAAGGCGATGACCCGGGCCACCTCCTCCGGCTCGCCGAGCCGGCCCATCGGGTGCGCCCCTGTGACCTCCGCCAGGTACTCGGGCCCTCCCGGCTCGTCCTGCAGCGCGATCACCCGCTCCGTTCGGATCGTTCCGGGAGCCACCGCGTTGACGCGGATCCCGTGCGCCGCCCACTCGACCGCGAGGTGCTTGGTCAGCCCCGACGCGACGAACTTCGCAGGCCCGTACGCCGCCTGGCGCGCCTGCCCTGCCACCCCCGAGATCGAGGACACGCAGACCAGCGCCCCGCCCGGCCGCGGCTGCGCGGTCATCGCCTCGATGGCGTACTTGCAGGTGAGGAACATCCCGCGGCCGTCGACCGCCATGACGTGGTCCCAGTCCTGCGGGGTGGTCTCGCGTACATCCGAAAGAGGGAGCACCCCGGCGTTGGCCACGGCGACGTCGAGGCGTCCGTAGGCCTCCACCGCGGCGGCGACCATCGCCCGGTTGTCGTCCGGATCGGAGACGTCACCGCCGACCACGGTGATCGAATGGCCCTCGGCGGCCAGATCCGTACGCAGCGCCTCCACCCCGGGGCCGTTGATATCGGCCGCGGTCACCCGGGCTCCGGAGCGGGCGAGCAGCACGGCGGTGGCCCGGCCGATCCCGCTCGCGGCCCCGGTCACCAGACACGACTTCTCGTTCATGCGGCAGACCCTAAGCGGAACCGGGGGCGCAGATCGGCCAAGTCCCGCGCGCGGGACATGTTGTCTTGTCGCACGACTGACGCATCCTCACCGATGTGGCTAACATCACGCCAACCCGGCGATGCTGCCGGACGACCACGGAGGTGCGACGTGCTGCCAGTTCGGGGTGGGGACGGCCGGAAGCTGACGGTCTGGGGCATCCGTACCACCTGGAGCACCGTGGGTGACGGGGAGTTCTTCTGCCCGGACTGCGGTGGGGACCGCAACTACCGCAGGCGCACCGGCCGCCGCCGGTTCACCGTCCTCGGGGTGCCGCTGCTGCCGCGCGGGCAGGCGGGGCCCGTCGTGGAGTGCCAGGGCTGCCGGGAGCGGTTCGGCACCGACGTCCTCGACCACCTCACCACCACCCGGTTCACCGCGCTCCTGCGGGACGCCGTGCACACCGTGGCGCTCGCGGTGCTCACAGCGGGCGGGACGGCCTCGCGCAGCGCCCTGGAGGCCGCCGTGTGCGCCGTACGGGCCGCCGGCTTCCAGGACTGCACCGAGGAGCAGCTGGAGTCCCTCGTGGAGGCGCTGTCCTCGGACGAGGGCCGGCTCGGGCTGTACGACATCCCGGAGTGCTGCGGGGCGGCGCTGTCGATAGAGCTCCACGAGGCCCTGGAGCCGCTCGCCCCGCACCTGGCCGGCCCGGGCCGCGAATCGATCCTGCTCCAGGGCGCCCGGATCGCCCTCGCGGACGGCCCGTACATCCCGGCCGAGCGCGAGGTGCTCGCGACCGTCGGAGCCGCGCTGCGGATCGGCGCGGACGAGGTGGCGCGGCTGCTGTCGGCGGTGCGCGCGCCCTGAACCGGCGTCCGCGGCGCCGAAACCGTCCGGAACTCCTCGATCCGACGTAACGATCCGGCCTCGCGAAGGCCGAAATCTCGCCTGGTGAACACTTTGTGAACAGCGGAGTCGACAGCTCCGGGCCCGTTCGGGCCACCCGCAGGGGTGGCGCAACGGGCCCTTCTTTTTTGCGTCGCCGAAGGACCGCAAAGCACGTCGTGGCAGCTCAAGGCCGGTGCGCTTCGCACTCGCGTGGCCGGAGCGCCCTCTGCGGGAAGGCCCGGCCCATACCCCTGCGGCGGATCCTCCACCACTGGAGAAATCTACAGATCTGGAGCCAGCGGGAGTCAACAGTTTGTAGAAGTCGACGATATCTGTGAGGCCTCCCACAGGCGTTCAATTCCGGTCACACGCCGAGAAGCCGCCGCCCCGCACAGCGGGACTTCGACCCACGTGAACGTACTGAAAACCCTGGCGAACCAACGGGTTAACGACCCACTTCGCCCAGGGATAACCAGATCTCCTCTCACTTACCTACCTTGAAGGGCAAGGCTGAGATGGCACGTGTCGCCGCTGGGCTTTCCACCGAAGGAAAGCAGAGCACGCACCCGGTCGACGAGGTGCTCCCCGTCCCCAAGCTCGCGCTGTACGGCTTCCAGCACGTACTCGCCTTCTACGCCGGCGCGGTGATCGTCCCGATCATCGTGGGCAGCGCGCTCAAGCTGAGCCCTGAACAGCTGGTCTACCTGATCAACGCGGACCTCTTCACCTGCGGTATCGCGTCGATCATCCAGGCCTGGGGCATCGGCCGGATCGGCGCGCGACTGCCGCTGATCCAGGGCGTGACCTTCACCGCCGTGTCCCCGATGATCGCCATAGGTCTCGGCGCGGGCGGCGGAACGGCCGCCCTGCTGGTCATCTACGGCGCGGTCATCACCGCCGGTATCGCCACCTTCGCCTTCGCCTGGCTGCCCGCCAAGGCGTTCCGGATGGTGATGCGGCTCTTCCCGCCCGTCGTCACCGGAACGGTGATCACCGTCCTGGGCATCGTCCTGATCCCGGTCGGGCTCAACGACGCGGCCGGCGGCCTCGGCAGCCCCGACTTCGGCGAGCCCGAGAACTTCGCCTACGCCGGCGGCACGATGCTCTTCATCCTGATCCTGATGAAGCTCGGCAGGCCGTTCCTGTCCAGCATCGCGATCCTCCTCGGCCTGGTCGTCGGCACCGGGGTCGCCTTCCTCCTCGGCGACGCCAAGTTCGGCGACGTCGGCAAGTCCGACTGGATCGGCGTCACCACGCCCTTCCACTTCGGAGTCCCGAAGTTCGAGTGGTTCCCGATCGTCCTGATGCTCATCGTCATGCTGATCACCATGGTCGAGACGACCGGTGACACCTACGCCGTCGGCGACATCGTCGGCAAGGAGGTCGACAGCGAGACCGTGGCCCGCGCCCTGCGCGCCGACGGCGCCGCCACCGCCCTCGGCGGTGTCCTCAACTCCTTCCCGTACGTCGCCTTCGCCGAGAACGTCGGCCTGGTGCGGATGACGAAGGTGAAGAGCCGGTTCGTGGTCGTCGCCGCGGGTGTCTTCATGATCATCCTCGGCATGCTGCCCAAGGCCGCCGCGATCGTCGCCGCCGTCCCGCACGGAGTCCTCGGCGGCGCCGCGACCGTCATGTTCGCCATGGTCGCCCTGGCCGGTATCCAGACCCTGGGCAAGGTGGACCTGAAGGAGGAGAAGAACGCGCTGATCGTCGGCGTCTCCCTCGCCTTCGCCCTGCTCCCGGCGACCGTCCCGGTCTTCTTCACCAAGCACATGGACGCGGACCTGTCCTCGCTGCTCAACAGCGGTGTCACCCTCGGTGCCACGGCCGCCATCGTGCTCAACCTCATCTTCAACGGCCCGGCGAAGGACAACGCCCACGACGTCCCGGCGGCCGGAGCCCAGGCCCTCGCCGAGGCCGAGGTCGACACGGCGCCCGGCACCGGCGCCACGGCCACCGAGGCCCCCGCGGCGGTGCCGGCCCAGGCCGCCGCCCCCGCCCCCGCAGCCGAGAAGGCGGAGGACGCCGACCCCTCGCCGTCCCCGTCCGCTCCCTGACCCTCCCAAGGGGTGCTGACCCCTCGCCCGGACCCCGGTCCGGGCGAGGGGTCATCGCTGTCCCTGCGCGGGTCCCCGTACGGGAAAACCGTTACGGCGCAGCGCCGCCGGCTTCTTGAGATCATCTTCGCTCCGCGCGGAGCCCCCCACGAAGCCAGCACCTTCCCGGACGAACGGACCCGCACATGCGCATGCGCGCACTCGGCCGCACCGCGGCCGCAACCGCCCTGGCCTGCTTGGCCGTCCTGGTCACCACAAGCGGTGCGGGACAATGGGCGCATGAGTCTGTTCCGCGACGACGGCATCGTGCTGCGCACCCAGAAGCTGGGTGAGGCGGACCGCATCATCACACTGCTGACCCGGGGCCACGGCAGGGTGCGGGCCGTCGCGCGCGGGGTGCGGCGCACGAAGTCCAAGTTCGGCGCCCGGCTGGAACCTTTCTCCCACGCCGACGTGCAGTTCTTCGCCCGAGGCAGCGACCTGGTCGGCCGCAGCCTCCCGCTCTGCACCCAGACCGAGATCATCGCCCCGTACGGCAACGGCATCGTCACCGACTACGCGCGCTACACCGCCGGCACCGCCATGCTGGAGACCGCCGAGCGGTTCACCGAGAACGAGGGCGAGCCCTCCGTGCAGCAGTACCTGCTGCTGGTGGGAGCCCTGCGCACGCTCTCGCGCGGCGAACACGAACCCCACCTCATCCTGGACGCCTTCCTGCTGCGGTCCCTCGCCGTCAACGGCTACGCGCCCAGCTTCGAGGACTGCGCGAAGTGCGGGATCCACGGCCCCAACCGGCACTTCTCCGTCGCCGCGGGCGGGGTCATATGCGGGGACTGCCGGGTGCCCGGCAGCGTCGTACCCTCGTCGGAGGCCATCGCCCTGCTCAGCGCCCTGCTGACGGGCGACTGGGGGCATGCCGACGCGTGTGAGGCGCGTCACGTGCGGGAGGGTAGCGGGCTGGTCTCCGCCTATTTGCACTGGCATCTGGAGCGCGGGCTACGCTCCCTGCGATACGTCGAGAAATAGGAGCTGGGCACATGGCACGACGCGGGATTCTGGGACGCTCTCGCCGGGAGTACAAGGTTCCCGAGCCGCACCCCTCCGGCGCGGTCCCGCCGAAGATCCCCGGCGAGCTGGTCCCCAACCACGTCGCCGTCGTCATGGACGGCAACGGCCGCTGGGCCAAGGAGCGCGGCCTGCCGCGCACCGAGGGGCACAAGGTCGGTGAGGGCGTCGTGCTCGACGTGCTCAAGGGCTGCCTGGAGATGGGCGTGAAGAACCTCTCCCTGTACGCCTTCTCGACGGAGAACTGGAAGCGCTCGCCCGACGAGGTCCGCTTCCTGATGAACTTCAACCGCGACGTCATCCGGCGCCGCCGCGACGAGATGAACGAGCTGGGCATCCGCATCCGCTGGGTCGGCCGCATGCCGAAGATGTGGAAGTCGGTCGTCCAGGAGCTCCAGGTCGCGCAGGAGCAGACCGTCGACAACGACGCCATGACCCTGTACTTCTGCGTGAACTACGGCGGCCGCGCGGAGATCGCCGACGCGGCCCAGGCCATCGCCCGGGACGTGGCGGCGGGCAGGCTCGACCCGTCGAAGGTCAACGAGAAGACCTTCGCCAAGTACATCTACTACCCGGACATGCCGGATGTGGACCTCTTCCTGCGCCCCAGCGGCGAGCAGCGGACCTCCAACTACCTGCTCTGGCAGAGCGCGTACGCCGAGATGGTCTTCCAGGACGTGCTGTGGCCGGACTTCGACCGGCGCAACCTCTGGGCCGCGTGCCTGGAGTACGCCCAGCGCGACCGCCGCTTCGGCGGCGCCGTCCCCAACCAGCCGGAATCCACTGCCTGACGCAGGCGGGTGACCGCCGGATTCCGCCCCGCCGGTAGGGTCCGCTGTCATGAACACGGATGGGGATCATGCACAGCGGACCGAGCAGGCCGCCTTCGTCTACGAGCTGACGCTCGCCGACCTTCAGGGCGTCGTCCGGGTGCGTGCCCGGCGGACGGGAGCCGGGCGTGTGGAGACGCTCCTGCTTCCCCTGGCGACCACTGCCCCCGTGGTGGTGTTCGCGCTGTTCCGCGGGCTGCTGCCGGTCGCCGTCGTGACCGGCGCGGTGCTGGGGCTCGGTGCCGGAGTCCTCGGAGTCGTACGGAGTCGGCGCGGCATGGCGCGTCGGCTTCACGCGGTGTGGGCCTCGTACGGGCAGTGCCGCACGGTGGTCGACGACCGGGGCGCCGCGACGACGGGCGAGACCATGTCGTACACGGCCGACTGGAAGCTCTTCACGCACTACGCCGAGACGCCGGACCTCTTCGTCCTGCTCGGGGGCCCGCGTGCGAGCTGCCTCGCAGCGGTGCCGAAGCGGGGAGCCGAGGAGCCCGCCGACATCGACCGACTGCGGGCGATCCTGGACGCGAACCTGAGGCGGATCTAGGCGCCCTCCGGGTCAGGCTCCGGCCGGGCCCGACCGGTCAGCCCGCGGCGGCGCAGTCGGCGCAGGTGCCGAAGATCTCCACCGTGTGGGCGACGTTCACGTATCCGTGTTCGGCGGCGATGGACTCCGCCCACTTCTCCACGGCCGGGCCCTCCACCTCGACGGCCTTGCCGCACTTGCGGCAGACCAGGTGGTGGTGGTGATCGCCGGTGGAGCAGCGGCGGTAGACAGACTCGCCGTCACTGGTGCGCAGCACGTCGACCTCGCCCGCGTCCGCCAGGGACTGCAGGGTGCGGTAGACGGTGGTCAGGCCCACGGAGTCGCCACGGTGCTTGAGCATGTCGTGGAGTTCCTGGGCGCTGCGGAACTCGTCCACCTCGTCCAGCGCCGCCGCCACTGCGGCCCGCTGGCGGGTGGATCGTCCTCGTACTGGCGCGGTATTCATCTCGCCAGGCGCAGTCGCCACCGGTTCCTCCTCGTATAGGCCTGCGGCCATTGTGCCAGCCCGCTAGACCTTCACATCGTCCCGCGTGCAGACCTCTTCGGCCGCCAGCGCGGCTCTGGCCCGTCGGCGGGCCAGGGGAGCGGAGAGGGCGGTCAGCGCCACGAAGACGCCGATCGCGAGCAGCACGATCGTCGCGCCCGAGGGCACGTTGATGTAGTAGGTGGCAGCCGTGCCGGTCAGGGAGACGGTCACGCTGATGGCCATGGCCAGGCCCAGCGTGGTGGCGAAGCTGCGGGTGAGCCGCTGGGCGGCGGCGACGGGGATCACCAGCATCGCGCTGACCAGCAGCAGGCCGACGATGCGCATGGCGACGGTGACGGTGACCGCGGCGGTGACCGCGATCAGCAGGTTCAGGGCGCGCACGGGCAGTCCGGTGACCCGGGCGAACTCCTCGTCCTGGCAGACGGCGAAGAGCTGCCTGCGCAGGCCGATGGCGACGGCGAGGACGAACGCGGCGAGGATCGCCATCGCGGTCACGTCCTCGGCGGCGACCGTGGTGATCGAGCCGAACATGGAGCCCAGGAGGCTGGCCGTCTGCCCGCCACCCAGGTTGATGATCATGACGCCGCCGGCGAGGCCGCCGTAGAAGAGCATGGCGAGGGCGACGTCCCCGCTGGTCCTGCCGCGGGCGCGGATCAGCTCCATGCCGACGGCGCCGACGACGGCGACGAGGGTGGCCATCCAGACCGGGCTGGTCTGGAGGACGAAGCCGAGGGCGACACCGGTCATGGCGACGTGGCCGAGGCCGTCGCCCATGAGCGCCTGGCGGCGCTGGACGAGGTACGTGCCGATGGCGGGGGCCGTGATGCCGACCAGGGCGGCCGCGATCAGCGCTCGCTGCATGAAGGCGTAGTCGAGGATGTCCATCAGCTCAGCAGTCCCGTCCGCAGGGGCTCGGCGTCGTGCGCCGCGTGGGGGTGTACGTGGTCGTGGCCGGGCAGGGCGTGCTGGCCGACGGCCTCCGGGGGCGGACCGTCGTGGACGACGCAGCCGTCGCGCAGGACGACGGCGCGGTCGATCAGGGGCTCCAGCGGGCCCAGCTCGTGCAGGACGAGCAGGACGGTGGAGCCGGCCGCGACCTGTGCGCGCAGGGCGTTCGCCAGGACCTCCTGGTTGGCGAGGTCCACGCCCGCCATCGGCTCGTCCATGATCAGCAGTTCGGGTTCGACGGCGAGCGCCCGGGCTATGAGCACGCGCTGGTGCTGGCCGCCGGAGAGGGCGTCCACCGAGACGTCGGCGTGCGCGTCCATGCCGACGAGAGCCAGGGCGTGCTCGATGGCGGACCTGTCGGCCTTGCGCAGGAGCCCGAAGCGGGTGCGGGCGAGCCGCCCGGAGGAGACGACCTCGCGGACGGTGGCCGGGACGCCGCCGGCCGCGGTGGTGCGCTGCGGGACGTAGCCGATGCGCGACCAGTCGCGGAAGCGCTTGAAGTCCGTGCCGAAGAGGCTGAGGGAGCCGTCGGTCAGCGGGACCTGGCCGACCACGGCGCGGACGGCCGTGGACTTGCCGGAGCCGTTGGCGCCGAGCAGGGCGACGACCTCCCCGCGGTGGACGGTGAGGTCGATTCCGCGCAGCACGGGGCGCGAGCCGAGCGAGGCCTTGGCCCCGCGCAGGGATATGACGGGCCGGTCGTCGGCCGGTCGGGGCGGTGACTGCATGGCTCGCGCCTCCGTTGCTGCTGTCATCACTTGGCTCCGAGTGCCTTCTGGAGGTTCTTCAGGTTGGACCGCATGACCTCGAAGTAGTCGGTGCCCTGGGACTTGTCGGTGATGCCCTCGAGCGGGTCGAGGACGTCGGTCTTCAGGCCGGTGTCCGTCGCGAGGGTCTTGGCCGTCTTGTCGCTGGCCAGCGTCTCGAAGAACACGGTGGTGACATTGTCCTTCTTCGCGACCGCCTGAAGATCCTTCATGCGCGCCGGGCTCGGCTCGGACTCGGGGTCGACGCCGGCGATGCCCTCCTGGTCGAGGCCGTAGCGCTCGGCGAGGTAGCCGAAGGCGGAGTGGGTGGTGATGAAGGTCCTGGAGGCCGTGTTCTTCAGGCCGTCCTTGAACTCGGTGTCCAACGCGCCCAGCTTGCCGACCAGTTCGTCGGTGTTCTTCTTGTAGTCCGCCGCGTGGTCGGGGTCGGCCTTCTCCATGGCCGCGCCCACGCCCTTGGCGATCTCCGCGTACTTGACCGGGTCGAGCCAGACGTGCGGGTCGGTGCCGCTCTCGCCGTGGCTGTGGTCCTCGTGGCCGCCGGCCTGCCCGCCGGCGTGCTCGTCGCCCTCCTCGTGCGCGTGGCCCTCCTCGCCGTGGCCCGGCTCGGCGCCGTGGTCGTGGCCGGAGGCGCCGTGGGCCTCCAGCGTGGTGAGGGTGGCGGCGTCGACGATGTTCTTCACGCCGGACTGGGCGACGGCCTTGTCGACGGCGGGCTGGAGGTTCTTGAGGTAGAGGACCACGTCGGCCTCGCCGAGCTGCGCGGTCTGCTTGGGAGTGATCTCCAGGTCGTGCGGCTCGACGCCCGGCTTGGTCAGGCCGTCGACCTTCACGTGCTCCTTGCCGATCTGCTCGGCGACGAACTGGAGCGGGTAGAACGACGCCGTCACGCCGAGCTTGCCGTCCTTGCTGCCGACGGCACCCGCTCCGGAGCAGGCGGTCAGGGCCGTGGCACCGAGGGCGACGGCGCCGGCAAGGGCGGCGGTGGGTATGAGGCGTCGTACGTTCATGACATCCATTTTCATCAAAGATGGAAACGATTGTCAAAAACCCAGGTGGGAGGGGCGGGCGGCCAGGCGTGGAAGGGGAACCGATTTGAAAGGGGGGGTGCGGGCGCCGGTAACCTAAAGACTTCGCCGTTCGTCCTCGTAATGAAGAGAGCACCGTGGCCGCCGACAAGATCGACACCATCGTCAGCCTGAGCAAGCGCCGTGGCTTCGTTTTCCCCTGCAGTGAGATCTACGGCGGCTCCAAGGCCGCCTGGGATTACGGTCCGCTGGGTGTCGAGCTCAAGGAGAACATCAAGCGCCAGTGGTGGAAGGCGATGGTCACCGGGCGTGAGGACGTCGTCGGTCTCGACTCGTCCGTGATCCTGGCCCCCGAGGTCTGGGTGGCCTCCGGCCACGTCGCCACTTTCTCGGACCCGCTGACCGAGTGCACCTCCTGCCACAAGCGCCACCGCGCCGACCACCTCGAGGAGGCGTACGAGGCCAAGCACGGCCGCGTCCCCGCGAACGGCCTGGCCGACATCAACTGCCCCAACTGCGGTGTGAAGGGCCAGTTCACCGAGCCCAAGCAGTTCTCCGGCATGCTGGAGACCCACCTCGGCCCGACCCAGGACACCGGCTCCAAGGCGTACCTGCGCCCCGAGACCGCCCAGGGCATCTTCACGCAGTTCGCCCAGGTCCAGGTCACCTCGCGCAAGAAGCCGCCCTTCGGCATCGCGCAGATGGGCAAGTCCTTCCGCAACGAGATCACGCCGGGCAACTTCATCTTCCGCACCCGCGAGTTCGAGCAGATGGAGATGGAGTTCTTCGTCAAGCCGGGCGAGGACGAGCAGTGGCAGGAGTACTGGATGCAGGAGCGGTGGAACTGGTACCGCGACCTCGGCATCCGCGAGGAGAACATCCGCTGGTTCGAGCACCCGAAGGAGAAGCTGTCCCACTACTCGAAGCGCACCGCCGACATCGAGTACCGCTTCAACTTCGGCGGCAGTGAGTTCTCCGAGCTCGAGGGCGTCGCCAACCGCACCGACTACGACCTCAAGGCGCACTCCGCGGCCTCCGGCCAGGACCTCCGCTTCTTCGACCAGGAGGCCGGGGAGCACTACACCCCGTTCGTCATCGAGCCGGCGGCCGGTGTCAACCGCGCCATGCTCGCCTTCATGCTCGACGCGTACAACGAGGACGAGGCCCCCAACGCCAAGGGCGTCATGGAGAAGCGCACCGTGATGCGCCTCGACCCGCGCCTGGCCCCGATCAAGGTCGCCGTCCTGCCGCTGTCCCGCAACGCGCAGCTGTCGCCGAAGGCCAAGGGCCTCGCCGCCGACCTGCGCAAGTTCTGGAACATCGAGTTCGACGACGCGGGCGCCATCGGCCGCCGCTACCGCCGCCAGGACGAGATCGGCACGCCGTTCTGCGTCACCGTCGACTTCGACACCCTGGACGACAACGCGGTGACCGTGCGCGAGCGCGACACCATGAAGCAGGAGCGCGTCTCCCTGGACCAGATCCAGACCTACCTCGGCAGCCGCCTGCTCGGCTGCTGACGAGCGCCGCACACGACGACCGGTGGCCCGGTGCGCACACTGCGCACCGGGCCACCGGTCGTTGTCGTGCAGGCCGCGCTCAGGACGCCGGGGCCCCGGCCCCGGCCGCCGCCGCCTCGGCGGCCCGCCTCTCGCCCTCGGCCTGCGAGCGCCTGCCGTACATCGCGGTCCACACGCCCAGGCAGCCGAGCACCGTGTAGATCATGACCGGGCTGACCACGACCATCGTGTCGGTGTCCACGACGAAGGCCAGGGCGATCCGCACCCCCGCCTCGACGAGGTACACCACGCCCCAGACGGTGGTCATCACGATCATCGTCCGGCGGAAGCCCTCGTACTGCCACAGGCCGTTCCACCAGGCCGTGCTCGCGGGAGTGCCGTCGGTGGCGAACTTGCGCCCGAAGTAGAACATCAGCGGCCGCGGCGCGAGCAGGGTGGCCAGGCAGAGCAGGCCGAACAGCCCGGTCACACCGGAGTCCTTGATCAGCAGGGCGCGGGCCGAGTGCGCGCCGATCAGCGAGACCACCGCCGTGATCACCAGGAAGACCAGGGTGACGACGGCGAACTCGTCGAGCTTGCGGCGCCAGGCCAGGCTGATCGCGCTGTCGAGCACGGGCCATGCGCTGCTGAGCAGGAGCGCCGCGAACTCGCTCCAGCCGTGGTCGCGCAGCTGGTGGTACGTGATGATCGGCGCGACCACGTTGAGCCCGATGGTCAGGATCCAGCCGAGGGCGGCGGCGCCGCCCTTGCGTGCCGGAGGTGCGGGTCGTTGTGTCTGAACTTCTGGTGCGGACATGGATCCCCCGTGACGTGCCTGATGAGCCGGTGGGGGAACCGTATGAATCTTGACTGAGCGCGGACAAGCGTGGCGCACCCAAAATGATCACAAAGCCGTGCCGGGCGGCCTGTTCGGGATGATCCGGCGTACGTCAGGCGCGCAGGCCCCGGATCACCAGAGCGGTGACCGCCTCGAACTCCGCGGCGATGGTGGGGGAGAACCACTCCGCCGCGTACTGCGGGTCGTGGAAACGGCCGGTGGCGTCGAAGACCGCACGGGCGGCGGCCGGAACGTCGGGTGCCGCGAGCGAGCCGTCGGCGACTCCCTGGGCGATGATCCGGCCCAACTGGTCGATCAGCTCGGTCAGATGCTGCTCCACCGTCCCGCTGTTCTCGGCGAGGAGCACCGTGTACGTCGCGAACAGCTCCGGATCGTCGCCGGCCTTGTGGCGCTTGGCCTCGAACAGCGCCTCCAGCCAGGCCTCCAGCTTGGAGGGCGCGCTCCCGGCGGGGGCCGAGGTGATCTGCTCCAGCATGACGACGCTCTTGGCGAGCCAGCGGTCGGTGACCGCTTCGCGCAGCGCGGCCTTCGAGGGGAAGTGCCGGTAGACGCTGCCGTGGCTGACGCCCAGGGCGCGCGCCACGTCCACCACGGTCGCCTTGGTGGGGCCGAAGCGGCGCAGCACTTCCTCGGTGGTCTCGAGGATGCGCTCGGGGGTGAGGGGCTCGGCGGCAGCGGGTGGCATGGGTACGACCGTACCGTTCGCTCAGTGCTCGCTGTCGAGGTGGGCCATCTGCGCCGCCGGATACCGGTCGCCCGACGCCGCACCGGCGGGGACGGCCTCCTCGATGGCCGCGAGGTCCGCCGGGCTGAGCGTGATGTCCATGGCACCCAGTGCCTCGGTGAGGCGGTCCCGGCGCCGGGCTCCCACCAGAGGCACGATGTCCTCACCGCGTGAGAGCACCCAGGCGATGGCGCTCTGGGCGACGCTGACACCCTTGTCGTCGGCGACCTTGCGCAGGGCGTCGACGAGGCCGAGGTTCCGGTCGAGGTTCTCGCCCTGGAAGCGGGGGCTCATCCCGCGGAAGTCGCCCGGGGCCAGCGTGCGGTCGCGGGTGAAGTGGCCGCTGATCAGGCCGCGGGACAGCACCCCGTACGCCGTGACGCCGATGCCGAGCTCGCGCGCGGTCGGCAGGATCTCCTGCTCGATCCCGCGGGAGATCAGCGAGTACTCGATCTGGAGGTCGGAAATCGGGGCCACCGCGGCGGCCCGGCGCAGGGTGTCGGCGCCGACCTCGGAGAGCCCGATGTGGCGCACGTGCCCGGCCTGGACCGCTTCGGCGATGGCCCCGACGGTCTCCTCGATGGGCACGTCCGGGTCCACGCGGGCGATCCGGTAGACGTCGATGTGGTCCCGGCCGAGCCGCTGCAGGGAGTAGGCGAGGAAGTTCCTGACGGCCGCCGGTCGGCCGTCGTAGCCGGTGAAGCCGCCCTCGACGGTGCGCAGTGCACCGAACTTCACGCTGGTCAGCGCCCGGTCGCGGGCCGCCGCGGGTGCCGTGCGCAGGGCCTCGGCGATCAGCAGCTCGTTGTGGCCCATCCCGTAGAAGTCGCCGGTGTCGAGCAGCGCGTTCGCCCCCTCGGGGACGGCGTCCAGGTAAGCGTGGATTGTCGCGACGGACTCGGCGCGGTCGGCTTCCCCGTAGAGGGCGGACATCCCCATGCAGCCCAGCCCCAGCGGAAAGACGGAGGGGCCGGCGCTGCCGAGACGCCGGGAGGCGACGGTGGTGCGGGCGGTGGTCGTGTCGATGCTCTCGTTCTTCGTCATGGAACGAGAATGACATGACGAGTGACAGATTTCAATATCTGTCACTCGTCAGTGTCAGGCGAGGATGCGCAGGGCCAGCGCCACCGCCGCGACCAGTGCGAGGACGGCCGCCGGTGCGAGCTCGTAGTCCTTGATCCGGAGGTGGCTGATGACCGCGCCGATGAAGTAGAGGGTCACGCCGGCCGCGGCGGCCACGCCCAGCGGAGTGACCCACAGGCCGGCGACCAGCCCTAGGGCGCCGGCGGCCTTGAGGGCGGCCAGCCGTGGCAGCCAGGAGTCGGGGACCTGGACCTTCTGCATGTTCGCGACGATCTGGTCGTTGCGCTGCAGGGTGAGGGTGGCGGAAGCGGTCAGGACGAGGGCGAGCAGGCCGCCGACGGCGGCGTAGGCGATGAACATGGCGAGCTCCAACGATTGGCAATGTCAGATCATTGAATAACATCAACGATATGCTGATCGCAATCATTTCTCGGGCGCTACGATGTGGACCATGACGGCAGACCAGGACGGATCGCACCCCCCGCAGCGACTGGGCCTGCTGCTGGCCTGGCACGGCGCGGTCACCCAGACCCGCATGAAGCACGCCCTCGGCGCGGCCGGGCTCACCCCGCGGCACGCGATGACACTGATGCACCTGGAAGGCGGCCCCATCAGCCAGCGGGCGCTCGCCGACCGGCTGGAGGTCGACCCGAGCGTGCTCGTCGGGATCCTGAACGACCTGGAGGGCGAAGGCCTCGCCGAACGCCGCCGCGACCCCGCCGACCGCCGCCGGCACAACGTGGGCATCACCCCCGCCGGGCAGACCGCCCTGGCGAAGACGAACGCCGCCCTCGACGAGGTCGAGAACGGCATGTTCGCGGGCCTGTCGGCCCAGGAGCGCGACCATCTGCGCGCCCTTCTCGACCGGGTCAACACCTCGGCCGACGACTTCGACTGCGGCGAGTAGGGGCCCGCCCGGACCCGCCCCGGCCGCCCGCCGCCGGCCGCCCGTCGCCGACCCACGGCGGCACTAGCTGCGCGGGGACCCCACGGCCGCCGCGGGCCCGCTGGTCCCCTCCAGGGTGCGGGCCGTGCGCTCCGCCGTCCCGCGGGCCCAGCTGCCGCTCGTCGCCGCGCCCACGACCAGTACGAGCAGCCCGCACAGCGTGATGATCCACCAGGCCGGCTGGGCCGCTCCGGAGAAATCGGCGCCGCTCGCCAGCCCCGCCGCCAGCACCGAGCCGATGACCGCCACGCCCAGCGTGCCGCCCGTCTGCCGGCTGGTGGAGGCGATGGCGGCCGCGACACCCGCCTGCGAGCGGGGCATCCCGGACACCGCCGTATTCGTGATCGGCGCGTTCACCATGCCGAAGCCGAGCCCGAACAGCATGTACCCGGTGAAGAGGAGCGGGTTGGACGTCTCCGCCTCGAACAGGGCGAACAGCAGCCCGCTCGCGGCCATCGCCACCCCCGCGATCAGCAGGCAGATCCGCGGCCCCCGACTGCCCACCAGCCGCCCCGCCAGCGGCGCGAACACCACGGTCAGGCCGGCCATCGGCAGCAGGTACAGCCCGGCATGCAGGGCGCTGAGCCCCCGCACGTCCTGGAGGTAGAGGGTGTTCAGGAAGAGGAAGCCCGCCAGCCCGGCGAAGGCGCTGATCGCGATGATCGTCGAGCCGCTGAAGGGCGCGCTCCGGAAGAACCGGAGATCGATCAGCGGCTCCGCGCACCTTGGCTCGTGCACCAGCAGCCCGACGAAGGAGGCGACGGCCACCACCGCGCAGCCCATGATCAGCGGCGAGCGCCAGCCGGCGGCGGGCGCCTCGATGATCCCGTACGTCAGGCTGCCCAGCAGCGCGATGACCAGCACCTGGCCCAGCGGGTCCGGGCGCCGGGGCCGGGCCGCCCGGGACTCGGGGATGTGGCGCAGGGTCAGCACGAGCGCCGCCAGGCCGATCGGCAGGTTGATCAGGAAGATCGACCGCCAGCCGACGGTGTCCACCAGCACCCCGCCGATCAGGGGGCCCGCCGCCATCGAGACGCCCCCCACCGCGCCCCACACGCCGATGGCCCGGGCCCGCTCGGCCGGATCGGTGAAGGTGTTGGTGATGATCGACATCGCGACCGGGTTGAGCATCGCGCCGCCGACCGCCTGCACCATCCGGAAGACGATGAGCCAGTCGAGGCTCGGCGCGAGCGAGCACAGCAGCGAGCCGAGGCCGAAGGCCAGCAGACCCGCGACGAACACCTTGCGCCGGCCGATCCGGTCGGCCGTGGAGCCCGCCAGCATCAGCAGCGAGGCCAGGACGAGCGTGTACGCGTCGATGGTCCACTGGAGCCCCGCCACCGAGGCGTCGAGCTCGCGGCGCATCGACGGGAGCGCGACGTTGAGCACGGTGTTGTCGAGGCTGACGATGAGCAGGCTCATGCAGCAGATCGACAGTACGATCATGCGCTGCCGGTGACTCGGCTCGATCATGCGCCGATGCTACGTCCGCACGACCCCCTCGGCATGCGGGACAATGGGCGGATGACCACGCTCCCCCCGCCTCTCGCGATCGGCCCGCACACCGTGCAGCCCCCCGTGGTGCTCGCGCCCATGGCCGGCATCACCAATGCCCCGTTCCGTACCCTCTGCCGGGAGTTCTCGGGCGGCAAGGGGCTGTTCGTGAGCGAGATGATCACGACCCGCGCCCTGGTCGAGCGCAACGAGAAGACCATGCAGCTGATCCACTTCGACGAGACCGAGAAGCCCCGGTCGATTCAGCTGTACGGGGTCGACCCGGCGACGGTGGGCAAGGCGGTCCGCATGATCGTCGAGGAGGACCGCGCCGACCACATCGACCTCAACTTCGGCTGCCCCGTCCCCAAGGTCACCCGCAAGGGTGGCGGCTCCGCGCTGCCGTACAAGCGCAACCTGCTGCGCGCGATCCTGCGCGAGGCCGTCGCCGGGGCCGGCGACCTGCCGGTGACCATGAAGATGCGCAAGGGCATCAACGACGACCACCTCACCTACCTCGACGCCGGCCGCATCGCCGTCGAGGAGGGGGTCACCGCCATCGCCCTGCACGGGCGGACCACCGCACAGCACTACGGCGGCACCGCCGACTGGGACGCCATCGCGCGGCTCAAGGAGCACGTGCCGGAGATACCGGTCCTCGGCAACGGCGACATCTGGTGCGCCGAGGACGCGCTGCGCATGGTCCGCGAGACCGGCTGCGACGGCGTGGTCGTGGGCCGCGGCTGCCTGGGGCGGCCGTGGCTGTTCAACGACCTGGTGGCGGCCTTCGAGGGGCGCCCCGAGGACTTCCACAAGCCCACGCTGCGCGAGGTCGCGCAGACCATGCACCGACACGCCCAGCTGCTGGGGGAGTGGATCGGCGACGAGACGCGCGGCGTGATCGACTTCCGTAAGCACGTCGCTTGGTACCTCAAGGGCTTCTCGGTCGGTTCCGAGATGCGCAAGAAGCTCGCGGTCACCTCGTCGCTGGCCGAGTTGAACGCTCATCTGAGCGAGCTCGATCTGGATCAAGCGTGGCCGGAGAGCGCCGACGGCCCGCGCGGCCGGACGTCCGGAAACAACCGAGTTGTCCTGCCCGACGGCTGGCTGAAGGACCCGTACGACTGCGCGGGCGTGAGCGAGGACGCGGAACTGGACACCTCCGGAGGCTGACAAATCGCCCTCCGTGGTGCGTGATATACGCCACGCATGGGAGAGGTTTCGCTCAGATGAGCAGCTAAGTCGTGGATAAGACTTTCAAAGGGTGGCACTGGGTGCCACCCTTTGTTCGTTCAAGACTTGAACGCAAATGTATCGATGATCGCTCATTCGAGCGTAAACAAGCCTCAGGAGCCCCCTCACCCTTCGGGATCTGAACGCTCTTGGTGCTTTCTGGTTACCCTTGAGTTACTTTCGATCTGCTGGCGCACGGGTGGTTACAGCCGTATGACGGCCAAGTGGACGTACCCAGAAGCCTTCGATCTGGGTATGTTCCTGGCCGTCAGGGCAGCCACCGAGCCTCGAGGAGTCGAGACCCGTGTCGGAAAACAAAGATCAGAAGTTCGTCTACGACTTCACCGAGGGCAACCGCGACCTCAAGGACCTTCTCGGCGGCAAGGGAGCCAACCTCGCCGAGATGACCAACCTGGGTCTGCCGGTCCCTCCCGGCTTCACCATCACCACCGAGGCCTGCAAGGTCTACCTCGACAGCGGCACGGCCCCGGCCGCGCTGCGCGACGAGGTCAGCGCCCACCTTGCGGCCCTCGAGTCGAAGATGGGCAAGAAGCTCGGACAGTCGGACGACCCGCTGCTGGTCTCCGTGCGTTCCGGCGCCAAGTTCTCGATGCCCGGCATGATGGACACCGTCCTGAACATCGGCCTCTCCGACGAGTCGGTCACCGGCCTCGCCTCCCAGGCCGGTGACGAGCGCTTCGCGTGGGACTCCTACCGCCGCCTCATCCAGATGTTCGGCAAGACCGTCCTCGGCGTCGAGGGCGAGCTCTTCGAGGACGCCCTCGACGAGGCCAAGGCCGCCAAGAAGGTCACGGTCGACACCGACCTCGACGCTGCCGACCTGAAGAAGCTCGTCAAGGTCTTCAAGAAGATCGTGGCGAAGGAGGCCGGCCGCGAGTTCCCGCAGGACGCCCGCGAGCAGATGGACCTCGCCGTCGAGGCCGTCTTCAACTCGTGGAACACCGACCGCGCCAAGCTCTACCGCCGCCAGGAGCGCATCCCCAGCGACCTGGGCACCGCGGTCAACATCTGCTCCATGGTCTTCGGCAACCTGGGCCCCGACTCCGGCACCGGCGTCGCCTTCACCCGCGACCCCGCCAGCGGCCACGCGGGCGTCTACGGCGACTACCTGCAGAACGCCCAGGGCGAGGACGTCGTCGCGGGCATCCGCAACACCGTGCCGCTCGCGGACCTGGAGTCCATCGACAAGGCCTCGTACGACCAGCTCATGACGATCATGACGACGCTGGAGACCCACTACAAGGATCTCTGCGACATCGAGTTCACGATCGAGCGCGGCCAGCTGTGGATGCTCCAGACCCGGGTCGGCAAGCGCACCGCCGGCGCCGCCTTCCGCATCGCCACCCAGCTCGTCGACCAGGGCCTGATCGACGAGGCCGAGGCCCTCCAGCGCGTCAGCGGCCACCAGCTGGCCCAGCTGATGTTCCCGCGCTTCGACGAGGGCGCCAAGACCACCCTGCTCGGCCGCGGCATCGCCGCCTCCCCGGGCGCGGCGGTCGGCAAGGCCGTCTTCGACTCCTACACGGCCGTCAAGTGGTCCCGCTCCGGCGAGAAGGTCATCCTGATCCGCCGCGAGACCAACCCCGACGACCTGGACGGCATGATCGCCTCCGAGGGCATCCTGACCTCGCGCGGCGGCAAGACCTCCCACGCGGCCGTCGTCGCCCGCGGCATGGGCAAGACCTGCGTCTGCGGCGCCGAGGAGCTCGACGTCGACACCAAGCGCCGCCGCATGACGGTCGGCGACACGGTCATCGAAGAGGGCGACGTCGTCTCCATCGACGGCTCCACCGGCAAGGTCTACCTCGGTGAGGTACCCGTCGTACCGTCCCCGGTCGTCGAGTACTTCGAGGGCCGCATGCACGCCGGAGCCGACGACGCCGACGAGCTCGTCGCCGCCGTGCACCGGATCATGGCCTACGCGGACCGTGTCCGCCGCCTGCGGGTCCGCGCCAACGCCGACAACGCCGAGGACGCGCTGCGCGCCCGCCGCTTCGGCGCCCAGGGCATCGGCCTGTGCCGCACCGAGCACATGTTCCTCGGTGAGCGCCGCGAGATGGTCGAGCGCCTGATCCTCGCCGACACCGACGGCGAGCGCGACGAGGCACTCAGTGCCCTGCTGCCGCTCCAGAAGAAGGACTTCACCGAGCTGTTCGAGGCGATGGACGGCCTTCCCGTCACCGTCCGCCTGCTCGACCCGCCGCTGCACGAGTTCCTGCCCGACATCACCGAGCTGTCGGTGCGCGTCGCCCTCGCCGAGTCCCGCAAGGACGCCAACGAGAACGACCTGCGCCTGCTCCAGGCCGTCCACAAGCTGCACGAGCAGAACCCGATGCTGGGTCTGCGCGGTGTCCGCCTGGGCCTGGTCATCCCCGGCCTGTTCGCCATGCAGGTCCGGGCGATCGCCGAGGCCGCGGCCGAGCGCAAGAACGCCAAGGGCGACCCCCGCGTCGAGATCATGATCCCGCTCGTGGGCACCGTCCAGGAGCTGGAGATCGTCCGCGAGGAGGCCGACGCGGTCATCGCCGAGGTCGAGGCCGCCACCGGCACCACCCTCAAGCTCTCCATCGGCACCATGATCGAGCTGCCGCGCGCCGCGCTGACCGCCGACCAGATCGCCGAGGCCGCGCAGTTCTTCTCCTTCGGTACGAACGACCTGACCCAGACGGTGTGGGGCTTCTCCCGCGACGACGTCGAGGCCAGCTTCTTCACCGCGTACCTGGAGAAGGGCATCTTCGGGGTCTCGCCCTTCGAGACCATCGACAAGGACGGCGTCGGTTCGCTGGTCCGGCACGCGGCCAAGCTGGGCCGGGCCACCCGTCCCGACCTCAAGCTCGGCGTCTGCGGCGAGCACGGCGGTGACCCCGAGTCCGTCCACTTCTTCCACGAGGTCGGCCTCGACTACGTCTCCTGCTCGCCCTTCCGGATTCCGGTGGCGCGCCTGGAGGCCGGTCGTGCGGCCGCCGAGGCGAAGGGCAGCGACAGCCGCTGACCCGCCGGCCCCCACAGGGGCCCCATAGACCGCGCCTGTCCCCGGGTTCCCTGACTGCCCGGGGGCGGGCGCGCCTCAATTTTTTTGTTCAACAAGTCTTTACGCCAGCAGGCGGTGGACGGATCCCCACCCGTCCACCGCCGCTGTCATTCTGCCGGGCACGTCGGCGCTTCCCAGTGCGACCGACCGCCAGGCCCCGCAAAGCCCCCCACGGCCTTCGCGGAGCGTTTCGGTCGCACCGGAGTGTGCCCGGCGGAGTACAGGATTTCGGTTGTCACGCCCCTGCCGAAAGGGGTTTCAACTGTGGCCGAAAGGGCGTGGTGACCACGTGTGACGGCGTGCATACTCATGGGGCGGGGGGATTGCGGTTGCACAGGTGGGGGTTCGGTGCTGCGTATCCATTTCACTGGAGTGGACCTGGCACGCGTACGGATGGCAGGGCGTCCCGATGCGTTGTGGGAAACGATTCTCAGCTTTCACCGCTTAAGAGACCGGCGTGACGCCCGGTTGTTCGGTGAATGGCGTACGGAAACCCGGAGCAGGTTGAATAGTGAAACACGCACGCTCGGTATGCTCATACCGAGTCGCGGTTATTTCCCCGATTTTCTGACCCCTGTGGAGGGGCAGTACGGGTGGGACGTGGGCCTCGACGCGCTGCGCGGGATCCGTCCCGAGCGCATGCGCCGCGAGCTCCAGCTGCTGGGCGCGGGAGCGCCCACGACACCGCGGCTGCGGGACTTCATGGAGGGCGGGACGAAGCAGCTCCCGAGGCTGATGGGCGAGCTGCGCGCCTACCACCGGGCCGCCGTGGAGCCGTACTGGACCCACATACAGGCCCAGATAGAAGCCGAACGGGCGGCACGCGGCCGCGCGTTGCTCGACGGCGGCGCCGACGAGCTGCTGGCCTCGCTGCCGCCCATGCTGCGCTGGCGGGCCCCGGTGCTGGAGTGCGACTATCCCGTGGACCGCGACGTGCGGCTGCGGGGGCGCGGGCTGCTGCTCCAGCCGTCCTTCTTCTGCCGGCGCACGGCGGTGACGCTGCACGACCCGGAGCTGCCACCGGTGCTGGTCTACCCGGCCGCCGCGCAGCTGGCATCCGCACCCGGCGGCGGCGAGGCCACCCGGCCCGCGGAGGAGCAGCGCCAGCGCACCCTGGGCAAGCTGGTCGGGCACACCCGCTCGGTCGTGCTGCGGGCGATAGGGGACGGCGCCACCACCAGCGAGCTGGCCCGCCGGGCCGGTGTCTCGCTGGCCTCCGCGAGCCAGCACGCCTGCGTGATGCGCGAGGCGGGCCTGGTCACCACCCTGCGCCGCGGCAACGCGGTCCTGCACACCGTCACCCCGCTGGGAGCCGCGCTCCTCAAGGGCGGGGCCGTGGCCTCGTGACACGTCGGCGGCCCCCGGCCCGGGAAGGGCCGGGGGCCGCCGGGAGCGCCCGTCAGGTGCGGAACGGGCCCGTCACCTCGTAGGTGATGCCACCGGAGGAGCTGCCGCTCGTGCCGCGCTGGCTGGAGAAGTAGAGCCGGTTGCCGGCGGGCGAGAAGGCCGGGCCGGTGATCTCCGAGGAGGACTGTCCGGTGATCCGCAGGAAGGGCGCCACCACGTCGTCCGGGGTGATCACGCAGATCTCCATGTTGCCGCCGTCCTCCGCGACGTAAAGGTCGCCGTACGAGGAGCCGGTGACGTTGTCGACGCCGGTCAGCGGGGCGGCGCCGCCGGGGACGAGCGAGTCGTCGTAGGCCAGCTCGTACGTGCTGTTCGTGAGGTTGAGCTGCCAGACCCGGTTGTCGCCCTTGGTGGTGAACCAGACGGTGTCGTTGGCGTAGTGGCAGCCCTCGCCGCCGTTGAACTTCTTGGAGCCGGAGACCTGGCTGCGGGTCGCCGTCGGGGAGCCGTCCGGGTCCGGGACGTTCTGCCAGGTGAAGGAGCCGGAGGTGGCCGTTCCCGCCTTGAGGACCTGCAGGGTGCCGGAGGAGAGGTTGCCCCAGGTGGTGGGGATGAAGCGGTAGAAGCAGCCGCTGCTCTCGTCCTCCGTCAGGTAGATCACCTGCCGGACCGGGTCCGCCGCGGCCGCCTCGTGCTTGAAGCGGCCCATCGCCGGGCGCTGGACGGCCGCGTTCACGCCGTACGGGTCGGTCTCGTAGACGAAGCCGCGGTCGACCTCCTCGCAGGACAGCCAGGTGTTCCACGGGGTCTTCCCGCCCGCGCAGTTCTGCCGGGTGCCCGAGAGGATCCGGTAGGCGCCGGTGACGGTGCCGGAGGAGTTGAACTTCACCGCGCTCGCGCCGCCGGAGGGGTTGATCTCCGAGTTGGACACGTAGATCCAGCCCGAGCCGTCGGTGTAGCAGGCGCCGCCGTCGGGGGCGCTGTGCCAGGTGTACGAGGTACCGCTGACGGTCTGGCCCGAGCGGGCGATCACCCGGCTGGTGAAACCGCTCGGGAGCATGATGCCGTTGGAGTCTGCCGCGCCGAGCGCCCCGTAGGGGCCGGCGCCGGGCTGGGCGGGGGCCGCGTAGGCCGCCCCGTGCATCAACGTGCCGCCGAAGGCGGCGGCCGACGAACCGATCACTGCGCCGCGCAGGAAGGTACGACGTTCCACGGTCACTCCTGTGGGAGGAAGGCCCCGCGGCCGGTCGGACGCGGGGTCGCACGCGTCGAGGAACCTAGGAGACGCCAGTTGACGTGGCGCCAAATCCTCATTACGCCCGAGCGACCGGTCGGCGTTCAATCCTTCGGCGCGGATTTCCGGGACGGGGACGCCCGGGCTTTCTTTCCCGAAGGACTTCCCGGCCTCCGCCGTGGCGCCGCGGCCGGATTCCCGTGGGCCGGGTCTCCGCGCGGCCGACGGCGTTCGCACAGCGCCGCGTCCGCGAAGACTCCCGGAATCCGGCGCCGGCGCCGCGGTGCGCCCGGCGGATCACACCGACCAGTTCCGGCCTGTCTCGGCCATCGGGGTTTAGGACGTGTCCGCACACGGTGGCGAGAATTGGCCCATGGCGGGACCTTGTGCCCTGGGAAGGCGCCGTGCGGAGGAGGACCGTGGAGGCATGAACCGCTTCGCCGCCGACATCTCGGGCCGCGCCGACCTCGACGTCGTGCTGCGGCGCTTCTACACGGCCGCCTTCGCCGACCCGCGGATCGGCCCGTTCTTCACCCGCATCGCGGGCACGGACCTGGACGTCCACCTGCCCCGGATCACCGACTTCTGGGAGCGGGCCCTCTTCCGCACCGCCCCGTACCGGCGCAACGCCTTCGCCCCGCACGCCGCGCTGCACTCGGTGCGCGCCCTGACGGCCGCAGACTTCGGCCGCTGGGTGCAGCTGTGGCACGCGACGATCGACGGACTGCACAGCGGGCCGAACGCCGACCGGGCCAAGGCCCAGGGCGAGCGGATCGCGCTGACGCTCCACCGGCGCCTCGCCGGCCCGGACGCCGACCTGCGGGGCGAGGGCACCACCGGCTTCGTCCCCCTTGCGGCGCTGGAGCTGCGCTCGGCGGCCTGACCTGCGCTTTCGTCGGCCCGGAAGAAAAACTCAGAAAACTTCGCGAGCAGCGATGAGTTTCCCGCGGCCCCGCGGTCTACCTCTCGAAAGCACCGACCGAGCGCCGAGTACCGAGCAGCAAGAGAGAGGGACCCCGATGTCCGCGACCATGATCTTCGTCAACCTGCCCGTCAAGGACCTGGACGCCAGCAAGGCCTTCTGGGGCAAGCTGGGCTACTCCTTCAACGCCCAGTTCACCGACGAGAACTGCGCCTCGATGGTCATCAGCGACACCATCGTCGCGATGCTCCTGACCGAGGCCCGCTACAAGGACTTCACGCACAAGGAGATCGCGGACGCCACGAAGACGTCCGAGGTCCTGCTCTGTCTGAGCGCCGAGAGCCGCGCCGCCGTCGACGAGCTGGTGGACGGGGCCGTGGCGGCCGGAGCCACCGAACCCCGCCCGGCCCAGGACCACGGCGTCATGTACGGCCGTGCCTTCGACGACCTCGACGGCCACACCTGGGAGATCATGTGGATGGACCCGGCCGTGATCCAGAAGCAGGACTGACCGGCCGGCTCACCCCTGGCGGTCAGGAGGTCGCGGCGGTCCGCACCGGGTAGGTGCGGACCACCACCTCCTCGTCGTCCAGGCAGCGCCCCGTCTCCAGGTCGAAGCGCTGCTTGAGCAGCGGAGAGGCCACGAAGGGCCGGCCCGCCGCCGCCCCCACCAGGCCGCGCGAGAGCACCTGCGCGCCGGTGAAGGGGTCCTGGTTGCCGATGGCGTACGCCCGGCCCGCCCGGTCGACGAACACCGCGGCCTGGCTCCCGTCGGGCAGCAGCGCCGCGACCCCGCGCCCGGGGACGAGCGCCGAGAGCTCGCACACCGTCAGCCAGCCCTGCGCCACTTGCAGTTCCACGGTCATCGGACGGCACCTCCTATGGTCAGGACGGCCAGGTCGGGCTTGACCTGGTCACGCTCGGGGACGAACTTCACGGTCGGGTCGGGGGCGCCGGGCGCGTTCACGAAGGACACGAACCTGCGCAGCCGCTCCGGGTCCTGGAGCGTCTCGGCCCATTCGTCCCGGTAGTGCGCCACGTGGTCGGCCATCAGGGACTCCAGCTCCGCGCACAGCCCCAGCGAGTCGTGCACGACCACGTCCCGCAGGTGGTCCAGGCCGCCCTCCAGCCGCTCCAGCCAGGTGGAGGTCCGCTCCAGCCGGTCGGCGGTGCGGACGTAGAACATCAGGAACCGGTCGATCAGCCGGATCAGTTCCGCGTCCGACAGGTCCTGGGCGAGGAGGTCGGCGTGGCGCGGGGTGGCGCCGCCGTTGCCGCCCACGTAGAGGTTCCAGCCGCTCGCCGTCGCGATGACCCCGAAGTCCTTGCTCTGCGCCTCCGCGCACTCGCGGGCGCAGCCGGACACCGCCGACTTGAGCTTGTGCGGGGCGCGCAGCCCCCGGTAGCGCAGCTCCAGGTCGATGGCCATCCGCACGCTGTCCTGAACGCCGTAGCGGCACCAGGTCTGCCCCACGCAGGACTTCACCGTCCGCAGGGCCTTCCCGTAGGCGTGCCCGGACTCGAAGCCGGCGTCGACGAGCCGCGCCCAGATCCGCGGGAGCTGGTCCACGCTCGCGCCGAACAGGTCGATGCGCTGCCCGCCGGTGATCTTCGTGTAGAGGCCGAAGTCGCGGGCCACCTCGCCGATCACGATCAGCTTGTCGGGGGTGATCTCACCGCCGGGAATCCGCGGCACGACCGAGTACGAGCCGTTGCGCTGCATGTTCGCGAGGAAGTGGTCGTTGGTGTCCTGCAGGGCGGCCTGCTCCCCGTCCAGGACGTAGCCGCTTGCGCCGAGGGTGGCCGCGAGCGAGGCGATGATCGAGCCGACGGCCGGCTTGCAGACCTCGCAGCCGTCGCCGCCGCGGGCCTCGGGGCGGCCGTGGCCGTCGAGGATCTCGTCGTACGAGGTGAGCCGGCGGGTGCGGACGATCTCGTAGAGCTCGGCGCGGGTGTACGGGAAGCAGCCGCACAGCCCCTTGTCGGCGGCGGCCGGGAGCAGTTGCCCGATCACCTTGACGCAGGAGCCGCAGCCGGTGCCCGCCTTGGTGCACTTCTTGACCTCGGGCAGGGTGGAGCAGGCGGTGATGACCTTCTTCGTGACGTTGTGGCAGGAGCAGATCACCGCGTGGTCGGGGAGGGCGGACGGGCCGAGCGCGACGGGCGCCCCGACGCCCGCGGGCAGGACCAGCTGCTCGGGTGCGACGGGCGGGACGCTGCCGGTGAGCGGGCGCAGCAGGCCGTAGGAGTCGGCGTCGCCGACCAGGACCCCGCCGAGGAGGACGCCGTCGGGGGAGACCACCAGCTTCTTGTAGACGCCGGAGCGGGAGTCGGACCAGACGACGTCGAGGCTGCCGGGGGTGGTGCCGTGGGCGTCGCCGAAGGAGGCCACGTCCACGCCGAGCAGCTTCAGCTTGGTGGAGAGGTCGGCTCCGGTGAACTGCTTCTCGCGGCCCAGCAGGTCGTCGGCGGCGGTCTCGGCCATCTCGTAGCCGGGGGCGACCAGCCCGTACACGCGGCCGTCGACGGCGAGGGCGCACTCGCCGATGGCGTAGACGTGCGGGTCGGAGGTCAGGCAGCGGGCGTCGACCGCGATACCGCCGCGCTCACCGACGTCCAGTCCGGCGTCGCGGGCCAGTTGGTCGCGGGGGCGGACGCCGGCGGAGAAGACGACGAGCTCGGTGTCGACGGTCGAGCCGTCGGAGAGCCGCATCCCGCTGACCCGGCCGTCCTCGCCGGTGACGACCTCCTGGGTGCCGACACCGGTGTGGACGGTGAGGCCCATGGACTCGATGGTGCGCAGCAGGGCCGCGCCGCCGCCCTCGTCGACCTGGACGGGCATCAGGCGAGGGGCGAACTCGACGATGCGGGCGGCGAGGCCGAGTCCCTGGAGGGCGCCGGCGGCCTCCAGCCCGAGGAGTCCGCCGCCGACGACCGCGCCGGTGGTCTTGTCCTTGGCGTACTCCTCGATGGCGAGGAGGTCCTCGATGGTGCGGTAGACGAAGCAGCCGGGGGCGTCCTTGCCGGGGACGGGAGGCACGAAGGGGTAGCTGCCGGTGGCCAGGACCAGCACGTCGTACGGGAACACCCGCCCCGAGCGGGAGGTGACGGTGCGGGCGGCCCGGTCGATGTGCTCGGCCGGGTCGTCGAGGTGGAGGGAGATGCCGTGCTCGTCCATGAACCCGGCGGGCGTCATGGACAGGTCCTCGGGGGTGCTGCCGGAGAAGTACGAGGTCAGGTGCACGCGGTCGTAGGCGGGCCGGGGCTCCTCGCAGAGCACGGTGATCCGGTGCGTGGCGGTGATCCCGCGCTCGGCGAGCGCTTCGAGGTAGCGCTGGCCGACCATGCCGTGCCCGATGAGCACGATCGTGGGCGAGGGCTCGGTCATGTCAGTGGCCTCCGTCGTCGGTGAGCAGGTGGAACAGGTCGTGCGGTGGTTCCCCGCCCTCCCAGGTGCGGGCGAGGGCGCCCACCGTGGAGAGCTCGCCGAGCAGCACCCCGCCCACGAGGAGGTCGCCGCGCAGGACGACCTTGCGGTAGGTCCGCCGGGTGGCGTCGGCGAGGCGGACCACGTCGTCGCCGGGGCGGGGGGTGGTCTCGCCGAAGGCGGCGAGGTCGAGGGAGCCGTTGCCGGATCCGCCGAGGGTGAGGCGGGTCAGGGCGCGGGTGCCGGTGTACGGCGCGGGAGCCCCGGTGAGGACCGCGGCGAGGGCATCGGCCTGCTCCAGGGCGGCGCCGGCCAGGCCGTACACCTGCCCGGCGTGCTCGGCGCAGTCACCGATGGCGTGGATGCGGGGGTCGCTGGTGCGCAGGTGGTCGTCGACCACGATGCCGGTGCGGACGTCCAGGCCGGCGGCCTTGGCGAGGCCGGTGCGGGGGCGTACGCCGCACGCGAGGACGACGACGTCGGCCTCCAGCCGGTAGCCGTCGGCGAGTTCGACGCCGGTGACCCGCCGCTGCCCGGGTGCGGCGCCGTTGCCGCGGGCTCCGCCGGACCCCCGCGCCTCGAACGCCGACGGGGCTGAAGCGGTCGTCGTCAGGCCGCGGACCCGGCATTCCGTGTGGATCTCCACACCGAGCTCGGTCAGGTGGGTCGCCAGCAGGGCCGAGGCGTCGGCGTCCAGGTGGCGTTCCATCAGGCGCTCGCCCTGCTGGGCCAGGACCACCACCGCCCCGCGCGCGGCGAGTGCCCGGGCGGCCGAGACGCCCAGCAGGCCGCCGCCGATGACCACGGCCCGCACTCCGGGGCGTACCGCCGCCGAGAGGGCCAGGCAGTCGTCCATCGTGCGGAAGGCGTGGACCCCGTCCGGGAGATCCCGTCCTTCCGGCTCGAACAGCCCGCGCAGCGGCGGGAGCACCGCGTTCGAACCGGTGGCCAGCACCAGCGTGTCGTACGGGGCCACCGTGCCGTCGTCGCAGTGCACGGCCCGCTCCGCCCGGTCGACGCGCACGGCCCGGACCCCGCGCCGCAGCGCCGGGCCGGGGGCCGGGAGGGCGGTCACCTCCGGCGCGTACCGGCCGGCCAGGACCTCGGCGAGCAGGACCCTGTTGTACGGGACGCGGGACTCCTCGCCGAGGACGGTCACCGCCGCGGCCGGGCCCAGCCGGTCCGCGAGCCGCAGGCCCGCGAGGCCGCCGCCGATCACCACCACACGCTTTTCCGAGGTCATGCCATGAGGGTGCGCGGCCGCTGTTTCCCCGCCGCATCGCTCCTGTTACCCGGACGGAACGCCGACCTCAGCGCCCGGTTTAAGGGTCGGTGAGGCCTTCCTCAAGGCCGCCTTAAAGGTCATCGCGGCCGCTCCGGGGGCCCTTAGCGTGATCCGCATGCGAGATGCGGCGGTGCGGGTCAGGAGCGGGATCCTGGGCGGGGCGGGGGTGGTGGTCCTGCTCTGGGCGGTGCAGGTCCGGCCCTCGGCGCGGCCCGACGCGCTCTTCGCCACCGCCGCGCACCTGACCGGTCTGCTCGCCGGTTACGGGGTGCTGGTGCTGCTCTTCCTGATGGCCCGGGTGCCCGCGGTCGAGCACGGGGTCGGCGCCGACCGGCTCGCCCGCTGGCACGCGTTCGGCGGCCGCCATGTCCTGCTCCTCTGCTTCGGGCACGGACTCTTCGCCCTGCTGGGGTACGCCGTGCACACGGGAGCCGACCTGGTCCGTGCCGTCCGGGAGCTGCTCGGCTACCCCGCCATAGCCGCCGCCGCGGCCGGGACCGTCCTCCTGGCCGCGGTCGGTGCGACCTCCGCCCGGGCCGTACGCCGCCGGATGTCGTACGAAACCTGGCGCGGGGTGCACCTGCTCGTATACCTCGCCGCCGCGCTCGGCTTCGGGCACCAGCTCGCCGGGCCCGACCTCGCTGCGGCGGCCTGGTTCTGGGCGCTCGCCCACACCGTGGTCGCCGTACTGCTGGTCTGGTACCGGGCCGTGGTGCCCGTACGGCAGGCCCTGCGGCACGCGCTGCGGGTGGCGGAGGTCCGCTTCGAGGGGCCCGGGGTCGTCTCCGTCGTCGTCCGGGGCGAGCACCTGGCGGAGCTGCGCGCGGAGCCGGGCCAGTTCCTGCGCTGGCGGTTCCTGCAGCGGGGGCTGTGGGCGGCCGCGCTGCCGTTTTCGCTGTCCGCGCCGGTCCGCGGGGACACGCTGCGGATCACCGTGAAGGGGCTCGGCGGCCACTCCCGCCGCATCCGCCGGCTGCGTCCCGGTACGCGGGTCCTCGCCACCGGGCCGTTCGGGGCGCTGACCGCGGCCCGGCGGACCCGGAGCAAGGTGCTGCTGATCGCGGGCGGGGTCGGGATCACCCCGATGCGGGCCCTGTTCGAGACGCTGCCGGGCGGTCCCGGGGACATCACCCTGCTCTACCGGGCCGGCGCCGAGGAGCACCTGGTGCTGCGGGTCGAGCTGGAGGCCATCGCCGCCGAGCGGCGGGCCGGGCTGCACTACCTGCTCGGTCCGTCGGGCGCCGCCTACGACCCGCTGGCCCCGCAGGCGCTGACCGCGCTGGTGCCCGACCTCGCCGAGCACGACGTCTACCTGTGCGGGCCGCCGGGGATGGCCGAGGCGACCCGGGGTGCGCTGCTGCGGGCCGGGGTGCCGGCCGGGCGGATCCACTCGGAGTGCTTCAGCTTCTGAGCCGCGCCGGTGTGCCCGGTCCGCGCACCCCCGTCCCCCGCCGTCCCCCCCCCGCATCCATGGCCCCCGCGTCCCCGAGGAGTTCCCGCCCATGCGTCACCCGCTGCACGTCGCCCTGTCCGTGCCCGTCGGCGTCCCGGCCCCGGCCCCGGCCCCGGTACAGGTCCCGGCGGCGGCCGCCCGGCACCGCAAGCCCCGCAGACCCTCGCCGGTGCGGGCCGCGCTGGCCGCGCTGGCCCTCGTACCCCCGGCCGGACGGCTCGCGGCGGGGCTGGGGGCGGCCAGCGTGCTGGCCGCCACCGTGCTCACGGCGGTCGTGGACCCGGCCGCTCCGGTGGCTCCGGACCGGGTTCCGGCCCGGCAAAGCTCAACCTTTGCGCAAGTTTCCGCGAATTGAATGGTCACTGCACCCAACGTCTCCATAGGGTCGGTTCGTGCCTGACATATCAACGACCATGATCATCGTGCTGTGCGTGGCGGCTGCCGCGGCGGGCTGGATCGACGCGGTGGTGGGCGGCGGCGGCCTGCTGCTCCTGCCCGCGCTCCTGCTGGGCCTGCCCAACGCGCACCCCGCAACCGTCCTCGGCACCAACAAGGCGGTGGCGATCGTCGGCACCGCCGGTGCGGCCGTGACGTATGTCCGCAAGGCCCCGGTGGACGTGAAGCTGGCCGTCCGCATCGGCCTGGCGGCGCTCGCGGGATCGATGGGTGGCGCCGCGCTCGCCGGCGGCATCAGCAAGGACGCCCTCCGTCCGATGATCATGGTGGTGCTCGTGGTCGTCGCCGGGTTCGTGCTCTTCCGGCCCGGCTTCGGCACCGCCCCCTCCACCTCGCCCGTCAGCCGCGCCCGGGTGCTGCTGGCCATCGGGCTCGCCGGCCTCGGCATCGGCTTCTACGACGGCCTCATCGGGCCCGGCACCGGCACCTTCCTGGTGCTCGCACTCACGGCCCTGCTCCACCTCGACCTGGTCACCGCCTCCGCCACCGCCAAGATCGTCAACTGCTGCACCAACGCGGGGGCGCTCGCGATGTTCGCCTACCAGGGCATGGTGCTGTGGCAGCTGGCCGCGCTGATGGCGGTGTTCAACCTGGCCGGCGGCATGATCGGTGCCCGGATGGCGCTCCAGAAGGGCAGCGGCTTCGTCCGCGGGGTGCTGCTGACCGTCGTCGGCGCACTGGTGGTCAAGCTCGGCCTGGAGCAGTGGGGCTGACCGGCCGGCGCCGTTCAGTACGTCCCGGTGAGGTGGGCGAAGACGACGACGTTGCCTCGGTAGCCCGTACGCGGTGAGAACCCGCCGCCGCAGGTGATCACCCGTAGCTCGGCGCGCGGCGAAGGGCCGTACACGCGGGTGTCGGGGAAGGTCTTGGCGTCGTGGACCTCGACCGCGTGGACCGTGAACACGGCCGTACGCCCGTCCGCGCGCGTGACCTCGATCGCGGTCCCCCGGCGCAGCGCGCCCAGGTGGTAGAAGACCCCCGGCCCGGCGGAGTCGTCCACGTGCCCGGCGATCACGGCGGTGCCGGTGGCGCCCGGGGTGGTGCCCTCGCGGTACCAGCCGGCGAGGTCCCGCCGGTCGGGCGGGGGCACTTCGAGGTGGCCGCCCCGGTCCAGCCCGAGCCCGACCAGCGGGGCGTCCACCCGGATGGAGGGGATCCTGATCCTGCCGGGCGGCGAGCCGGGGAGTGGGGCGATGCCGGGGCCGACGACCCCGGCGGCGGTCAGGGCCTCGGCGGGGGAGGGCAGCGGTGGCCCCACCGGCTCCCGGGAACCGCTGGTCACGAGCCAGATGCCGATGCAGGCGGCGAGCGCGACGAGTCCCCCGTGGCGGGCGGTCGGGCGGAAGTCGCCGGCCATGGAGAACCCCTCCGCCTCTCGTCCGAGGTGACTGGCCGTCGCCCGGCCCCGCGAACGGGGGGACCTCGCGGGGCGGGCGACGGGGGACGGTACCGGTCGGACCGCGGCAGCAGCCGCGGTGGGCGTCCGTCAGCTCCGCGTGCCGCTCGCCCGGCGACGCAGGAGCCAGGTACCGCCTACGGCGGTCGCGGCCAGTACGGCCGCTCCCGCCGCGATCTTGGCGGGGTCGGTCGTGGTGGTCGTGCCACCGCCCACCCCGGAGTTGACGTGGCCCTGCGGGCCGCGTTCGGTGACCACCAGATCGCCGGTCGCGAACTTGCCGTTCGCGCAGGTCGCGCCGATGCCGTAGGTGCCGGGCCGGGTGCCGCGGGCCACCTGGAACTGGCCCACGACCACCTCCTTGTGGGTGCCCGGGACCAGCTTGAACCGGCCGCCGCCGACCGTGGTGGCATCGCCGTCGGCGTGGCTGCCCGGGCCGCAGGCGGTGGTGTTCACGGTGACGGTCGCGCCGGGGGCGGCCGACTTCGGCCAGACCTCCAGTGCGGCGAAGTCCCCAGGTGCGAAGCCCACCATGCCGAGGTCCGCGGCGGCGACCGCGCCGGCGACCGGGCCGGTGAACGCGACGGCGGTCAACGCGGTCGCGGTCAGCACGTGTGCGGTACGTCGGCGCATGGGACTCTCCCTGAAGACACGGGGTCGTGTATCCGAGGAAACCCGGCCCGCTCGGAACGCGCCTGCTGATGTCCCGTCAGGTATGCCGTGTCACGGCCTGCCGCGGTTCGTCCGCGCAGGTCACGCCGAGTGTGGAGCCATCCGGGCCACCCGCGCCGTCCGGGTGACCGGATGCCCCGGACGGCCGCCCGGCCACGACGGCCGCCGGGCCGCGACGGCCGCCGGGGCGCCGCGTCAGGCCGGCGGGAGCGTCACCGTGGCCGCCGCACCCCCGGCACGCGGGTTGGCGAGCCTGACCCGAGCACCGATGACCTGCGCCTGCCCGAGGGCGATCGTCAGACCCAGCCCCGTGCCCTGCCCGCGCTCGGGCGCTCCCGTCAGGAACCGCTGCGGCCCCTCCCGCAGCAGCTGGTCCGGGAATCCGGGCCCCGCGTCCCGCACCGTCACGGCCGTCCCCGACACCGCCACCAGGACCGGATCCCCGCCGTGCCGCCGGGCGTTGGCCAGCAGGTTCGCCAGGATCCGCTCCAGCCGCCGTACGTCCGTGCGCACGCGAGCCGGCTCCCACGCCCCGAGGACCTCCGCGGCCACCCCCGACCGGCGCGTGATCGACTCCACCAGCGGCCCCAGCGGGAGCGCCTCCCACTGCGGCTCCTCCCGGTTCGCGTCGAGCCGGGCCACCTCCAGCAGGTCCTCGGTCAGCGTCCGCAGCGCCGCGACCCGGTCCCGGACCAGCTCCGTCGGCCGTCCCGGAGGCAGCAGCTCGGCCGCGGTGTGCAGCCCGGTCAGCGGTGTGCGCAGCTCGTGCGCCACGTCCGCGGTGAATCGCTGCTCCGCCTCCAGCCGCTGCTGCAGACTGGCCGCCATCGTGTCGACCGCCGAGGACAGTTCGGCGACCTCGTCCCGCGCCCCCGGCCGCCCCGACGGGCCGATGCGCGCGTCCAGGTCACCCGCGCTGATCCGGCGAGCCGTCTCGGCCGCCGTCCGCAGGTCCCTGCTCAGCCGGCTGGCCAGCAGCGCCCCGCCCAGCGCCGCGAGCGCCACGACCGAAGCCCCGTACGCCACCAGATGCCGGTCCAGTTCGGCGAGCTCGGCACGCTCGTCGCCCAGCGAGAGGCGTACGGACAGCACGTGTCTGCCCCCGATCGGGCGGGCCGCCCAGACGGCCGGGTCCGGCCCGGACATGTCGAGGTAGGTGGTGCGCTGCCCGTCGAGCGCCGCCGTCCGCAGCGCGTCGGGCAGCTGCGGGCAGTCGATCCGGGCGTCGGCCTCGCCGACGTAGTCGCGGTCGAGCCGGCCCGTCAGCTCGTACACCTTCCGTACGGTGATCAGCTGGGCGGTGGCGCCCGCCCGTGCCGCCTCGCCGATCTGGCGGGCGCGCGCCCCGTGGATCAGGAACCCGATGGCGACCGCGACCAGCGAGCAGCCGACGGCCAGCAGCACGGCGATCTTCCAGCGCAGGCCGAGGGCCTGCGACAGCCTGCGCCAGGACGCCGGGAGCCGCCTCACGGGGACTTCACCCCTCCGTCGGTCGGGTGCCGGGCCGCCCCGGTCCCCTCGGCGTCGCAGTCGGGGCCGGACTTGCGGAAGCGCCGCTCGTCGTTGACGACCGTCATCCGGTGCCCGTCCCAGTGGTAGCGGACGGCCTGCTCCGAGCCGTCGTCGGCGGCGATGCGGACCAGCAGGTCGTTGCCGATGGTCTCGGCGGCCAGCTGCCGTCCGATGGTGAACAGGACGGAGACGATGCTGTCCCCGGCCACCGCGTAGACGCTCAGCGCCGAGCGGCCCGTCGCCGTGTCGGCCGCGACGATCAGCTCCGGCCTCCCGTCACCGGTCAGGTCCCGGTGGACGGGCGGACGCATACCGGCCCGTCCCGGCTCCTGGATGGAGCCCCTGCCGAGGTACGGGCGCATGCGCGGGCAGGCGCGCGCGACCTGCGCCGGGTCCACCCCGAGGAGTCCGTCGGGGCCCGGCGCGGGGGCGTTCTTCAAAGGCGTCGGCGCCGGCTCCTGACGTCCCACCGCGGCGCCCGGCGCCGAGGTCCAGGCCGGCCAGAGTGGTTCGGGATGCGGCTGAGGGGACACGGGGGGCGCGGGCGTTCCAACCCCGAGCCCCCCGTCGGGTGCGCAACAGCCGCCGGCGGCCAGTGCGCACAGGCACAGCAGGACGGCGGCGAAGCGGCGGCACGAAGGGGTCATGGACGTAGAACCGTGAGGTCGGAGGGGGGTGTGGTCCGACGCTAAACGGCCCGGGTCACGGGCAGCGGGACGTTGTGTAACAGCGGTGCGTACGGTGGTGGCACGCAGCGAAGTCGGGACTTTCGGCCCGGCCGCGGAGCGCTGCGCCATACCCGAGGGAGGGCTCCGTGACATCGGTCGAACGGCCCCACGAGATGACCACCGCCGAGCTGCCGTTCTTCGTGTACGGGACCCTGCGCCCCGGTGAGGTCAACCACGGCCTGTTCCTCCGCGGCCGCACGGCCTCCGAGGAGCCCGCAACCCTGCCGGACGCGGTCCTCTACGACGGCCCGGGCTATCCCTACGCGGTCCACCGGCCGGGCACCGCCGTCGTCGGGGAGCTGATCACGGCGGAGCCCGGCACGTACCGGGAGCTGCTGGCCGAGCTCGACCGGCTGGAGGAGTACGAGGGCCCGGGGCGGCCGGGGAACGTCTACGACCGGTTCGCCCGTGAGGCCCTGCGCCCCGACGGCACCGCGGTGCGCGCCTGGGTCTACCTGGCGTCCCCGCTGATCGCCCGCGACCTGCGGGAGAGGGGGGCGGAGATAGCCGGGGGCGACTGGTTCAACCGTTCCGCCGAGCCGTCCCGGCACCCCTTGGGGTAGGGCGGGTCGGGCAGGGTCCGGAAGGGACGGGCTAGAGCCCTTCCGCCCCGCGGTTGCGCAGGCGCTGACCGTACTGCTGGAGCACCCACAGCTCTTCCTGGACGGCGGTGTGCTGTTCCGGCGGGGCCTGCGGACCCAGGCGGGTCATGGTGCCCTGGACCTCCAGTACCCGGCGGTCGACGGCACGCAGGCGGACCTGGACGAGCTGGACCCCTGCGTAGACCTCGTCCACGGTCTTGGCGTGGATGGCTTCCACCGCCAGCTCGGTGACCATCGCGCGGACGGTGTCGTTCGGCGCGGCGTCGCGCACGCGGGCCAGGTAGCCGTCGTCGGCCTGCGAGGCGCCGCCCGCGTCCTGGATGGCCTGGCGGACCGCGGCGTAGGGCGGGGCGGTGAACTCGTCGATCCCGTACGCGTCGAACGCGGGGGAGACCAGGGCGGGACGCTGGAGCGCCAGCTTGAGCAGTTCGCGCTCGGTGCGGTGCGCGGGGCTGCGCAGGTTGAGGGCGGGGCCGCCGCCGCCGGCCGGCGGCGGCGTCGGCGCGGGGGCCGACTGCTGGGTGCGGCCCCGGCCCTGCTGCTGCGGCTGGTTGCCGCGCTCGCGCGCCCATCGTGCGAGCTGCGCCACCCGCTTGACGACGAACTGCTCGTCGAGGATGCCCAGCATGCCCGCCAGCTGGACCGCCGACTCGTGCTGGATCGACAGGTCCTTGATGCTCGCGACGACCGGAGCGGCCTCGGCCAGCGCGGCCGCCCGTCCCGCCGGGTTCTCCAGGTTGTGCCGGGAGACGATGTGCCGCAGTGCGAACTCGAACAGCGGGGTGCGGGCCTCCACCAGGCCGGCGACGGCCGCGTCGCCCTGCGCGAGGCGCAGGTCGCAGGGATCCATCCCGCCGGGGGCGATGGTGATCGAGGTTTCGGCCGCGAACTTCTGGTCGTCCTCGAAGGCCCGCAGAGCCGCCTTCTGCCCGGCCGCGTCGCCGTCGAAGGTGAAGATCACCTCGGCGGTGGCGTTGTCCATCAGCAGGCGGCGGAGGATCTTGATGTGGTCACCGCCGAAGGAGGTGCCACAGGTCGCGATGGCGGTGGTGACGCCGGCCAGGTGGCAGGCCATCACGTCCGTGTAGCCCTCGACGACCACGGCCCGGGAGGTCTTGGCGATCTCCTTCTTGGCCAGGTCGATGCCGTAGAGCACCTGGGACTTCTTGTAGATCGCCGTCTCGGGGGTGTTCAGGTACTTCGGCCCGTTGTCGTCGTCGCGCAGCTTGCGCGCGCCGAAGCCGACGACTTCGCCGCTGGTGTCGCGGATCGGCCACATCAGCCGGCCGCGGAAGCGGTCGATCGGCTTGCCGCTGCGACTGTCCTGGGCGAGCCCGGAGGTGATCAGCTCCTTGTCGGTGAAGCCCTTGCCGCGCAGGAAGCGGGTCAGGTGGTCCCACCCGGCCGGGCTGTAGCCGACGCCGAAGTGGGCGGCCGCGGCCTGGTCGAAGCCGCGCTCCGCCAGGAACTTGCGGCCGATCTCGGCCTCGGGGCCGTCCAGCTGGTCGACGTAGAACCGGGCGGCTTCCCGGTGTGCCTCGACCAGCCGGATGCGCTCACCGCGGCCGCTGGTGCCGGCGGTGTAGCCGCCCTCCTCGTAGCGCAGGGTGATCCCGGCCAGGCCGGCCAGGCGCTCGACCGCCTCCGAGAAGGAGAGGTGGTCGATCTTCATGACGAAGTCGAGGGTGTCCCCGCCCGCCTGGCAGCCGAAGCAGTGGTAGAGGCCCTTGCTGGGGCTCACCTGGAAGGAAGGGGACTTCTCGTCGTGGAAGGGGCACAGGCCCTTGAGGTTGCCTCCGCCCGCGTTGCGCAGCTGGAGGTAGTCGGAGACCACGGCGTCGATCGGGACCGCGTCCCGTACCGCCTTCACGTCGTCGTCATTGATCCGTCCTGCCACCCGTGAAGTCTACGGCCGGGCGCGGACAAACCCGTCAGGCCCCCTCCGCCGGGATCAGCGAGGCAAGCGGAACCGATGGGTCCGAAAGGGCCTCGCGGTCCACGGGCGCCTTTGACCTGATCAGAGCCTGGATGTGCTCGGTGACGTCCCACACGTTCACGTTCATTCCGGCGAGGACGCGCCCCTCGGAGAGCCAGAAGGCGATGAACTCCCGCTTGCCGGCGTCGCCGCGGATCAACACCTGGTCGTAGCCGCCGGGCGGGGCGTATCCCGAGTACTCCAGGCCCACGTCGTACTGGTCCGAGAAGAAGTACGGCACCCGGTCGTAGGCGACGTCGTGCCCCAGCATCGCCCGGGCGGCGGCCGGTCCGCCGTTCAGCGCGTTGGCCCAGTGCTCGACCCGCAGCCTGGTGCCGAGCACCGGGTGGTGGGCCGCCGCCACGTCGCCGACCGCGTAGACGTCCGGGTCGGAGGTGCACAGGGAGGCGTCCACGGCGATCCCGCCGCCGTGCTCCCGGTCGACCAGGGCCAGTCCGGAGGTCTCGGCGAGGGCCGTCCGCGGCGCGGCCCCGATCGCGGCGAGCACCGCGTGCGCGGGGTGCTCCTCGCCGTCGTCGGTGCGGGCGGCCAGCACCATGCCGTCCTGGCCGATGATCTCGGTCAGCCGGGCGCCGAAGTGGAAGCGCACCCCGTGGTCGGCGTGCAGGTCGCCGAAGAGCCGGCCGATCTCGGGGCCGAGCACCGCGTGCAGCGCGGTGGCCTCCGGTTCGACGACGGTCACCTCGGCGCCGTACCCGCGGGCCGCGGCGGCGACCTCCAGCCCGATCCATCCGGCGCCCGCGATCAGCAGGTGGCCGTTGTCCCGGCCGAGGCCCGCCAGGACGTGGCGGAGCCGCTCGGCGTGCGCGAGCCGGCGCAGGTGGTGCACGCCGGCCAGTCCGGTGCCGGGGATGTCCAGGCGGCGCGGCTCGGCGCCGGTGGCGAGCAGCAGCTTGTCGTAGTGGACGACCGTGCCGTCCCCGAGGACCACCCTCTTGGCTTCCCGGTCGAGGTGCACGGCCGGCTGGCCGAGGTGCAGCTCGATGTCGGAGGCCGCGTACCAGGACGGCTCGTGGACGAAGACGCTCTCGCGCTCCTCCTTGCCCGTCAGGTAGCCCTTGGACAGCGGGGGGCGCTCGTACGGATGGTCACGCTCGTCGCCGATCAGGATCACCCGCCCCGTGAACCCCTCGGCCCTCAGCGTTTCGGCCGCCTTCGCCCCGGCGAGCCCCGCGCCGACGATGACGAATGTCCGGTGTGCGTCGACCACCTGATGCCTCCTCATAACCTCTACGCCACATGCGACCACATGCGAGCGTCCCGCACTGAGCCTGCCGCGTGAAGGGGGAGTGGCTCGATCGGCTCACCCTTCGGCGCGTCGGGTGCGCCGGGTGAGGCGTGCGTGCAGGGAACGCGCGGAAGCGTCGGTGAGACACGCGATCTGATCGATGACGGCCCGCTTCCTGGCCCTGTCGTCCGCGGCGGCGTCGAAGATGGCCCGGAACTGCGGGTCCAGGCCCTCGGGGGCGCGGGTGCTGAGCGCCTCGGCCAGTTCGGCCAGGACGATGCGCTGGTCGGCCCGGATGCGCTCCTGCTCGTCGCGCTGCATGACGTACAGGTCGGCGACGGCCTTGAGGACCGCGCACTCGTTGCGCGCGTCCCGCGGGACCACCAGTTCGGCGCCGTACCGGGTGAGGCGGCCCGAGCCGTACGCCTCCCGGGTGGCTCCTTCGGCGGCCAGGCAGAAGCGGCCGATCAGCTGGCTGGTGGCGTCCTTCAGGCGGCTCTGGGCGATGGCGGAACCGTCGTACCCGTGCGGCCACCACTCCTGCTCCATCAGCCGGTCGAGGGCGGCCCGCAGCTCGTCGGGGGAGGTGTCGGCGGGGACGTACCGGCCGATGGCGACCTGCCAGATCGCCGCCCGCTCGGGCTCGGCGAAGAGGAGGTTCGGGTCGAGGTGCCCGGCGTGCAGGCCGTCCTCGAAGTCGTGGACGGAGTAGGCGACGTCGTCGGCCCAGTCCATGACCTGGGCCTCGAAGCACTTGCGGTCGGCGGGCGCGCCGAGGCGCAGCCACTCGAAGACCGGCAGGTCGTCCTCGTACGCCCCGAACTTCACCGAGTCGGGGTCGGTCGGGTGGCCGCCGCGGGCCCACGGGTACTTGGTGGCGGCGTCCAGGCAGGCCCGGGTGAGGTTGAGGCCGACGCTGACCGGCTGCCCGGTCGCCGGGTCGGGCACGAACCGCTTGGGCTCCAGCCGCGTCAGCAGGCGCAGCGACTGTGCGTTGCCCTCGAAGCCGCCGCAGTCCTTGGCGAACTCGTTGAGCGCCTCCTCGCCGTTGTGGCCGAAGGGCGGGTGGCCCATGTCGTGGGAGAGGCAGGCGGCTTCGACGAGGTCGGGGTCGCAGCCGAGCGCGGCGCCGAGCTCCCGTCCGACCTGCGCGCATTCGAGGGAGTGTGTGAGGCGGGTGCGGGGGCTGGCGTCCCAGTCGTAGGAGCGGGTGCCCGGCGTGACCACCTGGGTCTTCCCGGCGAGGCGGCGCAGAGCGGCGGAGTGCAGCACGCGGGCCCGGTCGCGCTGGAAGGCGGTGCGGCCGGGGCGTTTGTCGGGCTCGGCGGCCCAGCGCTCGGTGTCGGCGGGGTCGTAGGGCGAGTAGAGGTCGTCTGCGGGGGCGTGCGCGGTGCCTTCCATGACAAGACGGTAACCGCAACGACTGACAAACCGGGATCAGGCGGAGACGAGTTCCGGCCGGGGGAGGGCGGCGGGACGGCCCAGGGCCTCGTCGTAGCGGCGCAGCAGCAGGCGGGCCAGGGCCGGGTGGTCGCCCAGCGGGGCGGACGCGGGGCCGGGCGAGGCGGCGGCGGTCTGGGTGGCGAAGCGGCCGGGAGCGGCGAAGTACGAGGCCACGGCCGTCCGGTGGTGTCCGCGGGCGGCCAGGGCCCGGACGGCCTCGGGGACGTCGGGCGCGGCGGCCGAGGCGTAGGCGGGCACCACCGGGACACCGCCGAGGCGGCCGGCGAGCAGCGCGGCGGTGCGGCGGGTGTCGGCCGCCGAGTCGGGGTCGCGGGAGCCGGCGGCGGCGAGCACCACGGCGGTGCCGGGGGTCCAGCCGGCTTCCAGGAGCCGTTCGTACAGGGCCTCGACGAGCAGCGGGTGCGGGCCCAGCGGGGCGGCGACGCGGGTGCGCAGGTGGGCGGCCCGGGCCGCGGCCGCGGGGAGGTCGCGCTTGACGTGGTACCCCCGGCCGAGCAGCAGCGGGACGAGCACGGCCGCGCCGGACGTCCCGCGCAGGGTGTCGTCGAGCAGCGGCTCGTTCAGTTCGATGTGGCCGAGCCGGACGTCGAGCCGCGGGCGGAGCTCGCGGACCCGTTCGAGGAGGGCCAGGGCGGTGTGCAGGGCGCGGGGGTCGCGGCTGCCGTGGGCCACGGCGACGAGGGCGGGCTGCTGCATGGGCGGTCTCCGAGGGGGCGGGTGCGGGGCGGTCGCAGTCCGCTGAGCTGCGTGCCGAGTTGGGCGGTGATCCGGGTCAGCAGTTCGGCCGCGCTGCCGAACGGGAGGGAGGCGAGGGAAGGGAGGGAGGTGAGGGCGAGGCTGTCGGGAGGGTGCACCGGCTCCGTCATGAACCGATCCTGCGGGCTGCAGATTGCGGGTGCGTTGCGCCGGGGTGACGGGTGTTTGCGGGGTGCTCACTCGGTCGTTCGTACGGGTGAAAGGGGGCGGTGCCGGAACTCCGGGCACAGCGGTGATCGTCAATGTGTGCGAACGGTGTGTGCGGGCGGTGTGCGGGAGGGGCGGTCATGGAGATCAAGGGCTGGGCGCGGGCGCGGGCGGTGGCGGGGCCGAGGGTCCGGGCGAGGGCAGGGGCCTGGGTGCGGGCGGTGGCGGACCGGCTGCCGGGACGGCCGCGGCGGCTGCGGGGAGTCCGGGGCAGACGGCTGGCGGTGCAGACCGTCATGGCGGCCTGTGCGCTGGCGCTGCTGCCGTCGGCGTGGACGCACGCGTCGGCCGCCGACCGGCTGCGGACGACGGCCGACGCGCCGGCCGCCGACGTGGCGGTGGTGTTCGGGGCCGGCCTGTGGCGGGGGCGGCCCACGCCCTATCTCGCCGACCGGCTCGACGCCGCGGCCGAGCTGTACCGCACGGGCAAGGTCAGAGTGGTGCTGGTCACCGGGGACAACAGCCGCAAGGAGTACGACGAGCCCGACGCCATGCGCAGGTACCTGACCGAGCACGGGGTCCCGGACACGCAGATCGTCAGCGACTACGCCGGCTTCGACACCTGGGACTCCTGTGTGCGGGCCAAGGAGATCTTCGGGGTCGAGCGGGCCGTGCTGGTCACCCAGGGCTTCCACATACGCAGGGCCGTCGCCCTGTGCCAGGCGGCGGGCCTGGACTCGTACGGGGTCGGGGTGGCCGACGTGCACGACGCCACCTGGTACTACGGCCAGACGCGCGAGTTCTTCGCATCGGGCAAGGCGGCGCTGGACGCGGCCCTCAAGCCCTCCCCGCGGTTCCTGGGTCCGAAGGAGGAAGGGGTGACGCGGGCCCTGGCTGCTCTGGCAGACTGACGCACCGCTTCATATGCCGATTAGTCATATGCCTGATCGGTCGGTACGAGCGTCAGGGGCGTGAGCGTGGCTGGAGTGGATCTGAGCGGCAAGGTCGTCGTCGTCACCGGCGGAGCCCGAGGTCTGGGCGCCGCGGCGGCGCGGGCCGTCGTCGACGGCGGCGGCCGGGTACTGATCACCGACGTGCTGGAGGCGGAGGCTGCCGGGACCGCAGCCAGGCTGGGCGACGCGGCGCGCTTCATCAGGCACGACGTGACGAGCGAGGACGACTGGGCGGCGGCGCTGGAGTACGCGGTCGCCGAGTTCGGCCGGATCGACGGCCTCGTGAACAACGCCGGCATAGCCTCCGGCCAGTTGCTGGAGCACGAGAGCGTCGAGAGCTTCCGCCGCGTCGTCGAGATCAACCTGGTCGGCGTGTTCATCGGGATCAGGACCGCGATCCCGCTGCTCCGCGCGAACGGCGGCGGGTCCATCGTCAACATCTCCTCCGCCGCAGGCCTGACCGGCCTCGCGCTCACCGCGGGCTACGGCGCCTCCAAGTGGGGTGTGCGCGGCCTGTCGAAGATCGGCGCGGTGGAGCTCGCCGAGGCCGGGATCCGCGTGAACTCCGTGCACCCCGGCATGACGCTGACCCCCATGACCGCCCCGATCGGCATCCGGGCGGGCGAGGGCAACTACCCGGGCGCCCCCATGGGCCGCGTCGGCGTCCCCGAGGAGGTGGCCTCCGCAGTCGCGTTCCTCCTCTCCGACGCCGCCGCCTACATGACGGGCGCCGAGCTCGCGGTCGACGGCGGCTGGACCGCGGGCCTGACGGTGAAACACCTGACGGGCCGCTGACGCAGCCCACCGCCCGGCCCTGCGCCGCACCGGCCCGCCGCGCGGCGCGAGGCACGTGAATCGGCGTGCCCCACCCGGGGCAAGAGCCTCATCCCGGAGCGCGGCCTCCTGAACATCGATGTCGTCGACTGCCGGATCGTGTACGTCGAGATCATTGACCGGCCCCCGCTGCGGCGCGGGGCGGGCGCCGCCTCACCGGCGGGGCCGGGCGCTGCTGAGGGAGCCGTACGGGAGGTGTAACCGGAGACGGCGGCCCGTGTAACACCGCCGACGCACGCTGGACCGCATGCACACCCCGGGAGCACCCGCCGCCACCGCCACGCACTGCCCCTACTGCGCGCTGCAGTGCGGGATGAACCTGCGCCCCGAGCCGAGCGGCGCAGGCGTGACGGTGGAGGAGCGCGCCGACTTCCCGGTCAACCGGGGCGCGCTGTGCGGCAAGGGCCGCACCGCTCCCGCCGTGCTCTCCTCCCGGGTGCGCCTGACCGAGCCGCTCGTCCGCACCCACGCAGGGCGGCTCGAACCCGCCACCTGGGAGGAGGCCCTCGACACCGTCGCCGCAGGCCTCGCCCGCACGGCCCGCGCGTACGGACCGGACGCCGTCGGCGTCTTCGGCGGCGGCGGTCTCACCAACGAGAAGGCGTACGCGCTCGGCAAGTTCGCCCGCGTCGCCCTGCGCACCTCGCAGATCGACTACAACGGCCGCTTCTGCATGTCCTCGGCGGCCGCCGCCCACCAGAAGGCCTTCGGGCTCGACCGTGGCCTGCCCTTCCCGCTGGAGGACATCCCCCGCACCGGCTGCGTGGTCCTCGTCGGCTCGAACCTGGCCGAGACCATGCCGCCCGCCCTGCGCTACCTCACCGAGCTCAAGGCCAACGGCGGCACCCTCATCGTCATCGACCCGCGCCGCACGCGCACCGCAGAACAGGCCGACCTGCACCTGGCCCCCCGCCCCGGCACCGACCTCGCCCTCGCCCTCGGCCTCCTGCACCTCGTGGTCGCCGAAGGCCGCACCGACGAGGAGTTCATCGCCGCCCGCACCACCGGCTGGGAAGCGGCCCGGGCCGCCGCCATGGCCCACTGGCCCGAGCTGGTGGAACGCATCACCGGCGTCCCCGTCCCGGCCCTGCGCGAGGCGGTCGGACTCTTCTGCGCCCCCGACTCCGCGATGGTGCTGACCGCACGCGGCCCGGAGCAGCAGTCCAAGGGCACCGACACCGTCGGCGCCTGGATCAACCTGTGCCTGGCCACCGGCCGGGCCGGCCGCCCCCTCTCCGGTTACGGCTGCCTCACCGGCCAGGGCAACGGACAGGGCGGCCGCGAGCACGGGCAGAAGGCCGACCAGCTCCCCGGCTACCGCAAGCTCACCGACCCGGCCGCGCGCGCCCACGTCGCCGGGGTCTGGGGCGTCGACCCCGACAGCCTCCCCGGCCCCGGCCGCAGCGCCTACGAACTCCTCGACGCCCTCGGCACCGAGGTGAAGTCCCTCCTCCTGATGGGCTCCAACCCGGTGGTCTCGGCGCCGCGCGCCGCACACGTCGAGGACCGGATCCGCTCACTGGACTTCCTCGCCGTGGCCGACGTCGTCCTCTCCGAGACGGCCGCCCTCGCCGACGTCGTCCTCCCCGTCACCCAGTGGGCGGAGGAGACCGGCACCACCACCAACCTGGAGGGCCGCGTCCTGCTGCGCCGCCGCGCCCTCACCCCGCCCCCGGGCGTCCGCAGCGACCTGGAGGTCCTGCACGGGCTCGCCGCCCGCCTCGGCGTCGAGAAGGGCTTCCCCACCGATCCCGAGGAGGTCTTCGGCGAACTGCGCCGTGCCTCGGCCGGCGGCCCGGCGGACTACTCGGGCATCACCTACGACCGCATCCAGGCCGAACAGGGCGTCTTCTGGCCCTGCCCCGAAGGCTCGCCCGGCACCGAGCGCCTCTTCCTCGACCGCTTCGCCACCGAGGACGGCCGGGCCCGCTTCGTCCCCGTTGCCCACCGCGACGCCGCCGAGATCCCCGACGCCGACTACCCGCTCCTGCTCACCACCGGCCGCGTGGTCGCCCAGTACCAGTCCGGCGCCCAGACCCGCCGGGTGGACGAGCTCAACGAGGCCGCCCCCGGTCCCTTCGTCGAACTCCACCCCCGCCTCGCCGCCCGCCTCGGCGCGGTCGACGGCAGCCCCCTGGCAGTCACCTCCCGCCGCGGCCGCGCGGTGGCCCCGGCCCGCATCACGGACACCATCCGCGCGGACACGGTCTTCATGCCCTTCCACTGGCCCGGCGAGGGCCGCGCCAACACCCTGACCAACCCGGCGCTCGACCCCACCTCCCGCATGCCGGAGTTCAAGGTCTGCGCGGTCCGCGTCGAGCCGGCCTAGCCCGGAGACGCCTCGAACGTCGGACGCAGGGCCTCCACCAGCCGGGCCAGGGCACCTTGACCCGCACCGGATCGAAGCCGGCCGCCCGCAGCTGCGGAACCAGCAGCTCGTGGCCCGTGCGGTTCCGCAGGGTCAGCATCGGCTGCGACACCATCCGCCCCCGCGCCAGCCGGATGTGGGTCACCTTCAACTCCCGCGCAGCGGCCCAGGCGTCGAGCCGCGCCGGCTCCGCCGCGTCCGCGCAGCGCACCGTCACGTGGGTTTCGTACTCATGCCTGCAGCCGATCATCTCGGACATGCGTCCGATCCGCATCGGGGTTCCCGGCAGGGGGTAACCATCGGTCACGCACCGGACTCAGAAAGTGCTCGCACGCCCCTCGTGGCAGCGATGTGTCTTACCCCACACTGAATGCGGTGCCCCCGTCCTCGGAGCCCTGGAGGTCGCCCCCGTGCAGACCCGGACCCTGACCGTGAACGCGAGCGAGTCCTCGGAGGCCAAAGCCGTGGACGAAGAGCCCGAGGTACTGGAGCTGATCGAGCCGGTGCCTGTGCAGCGCAGGCGGGACAGCGACGGGAGCGGCGGCGGAGCGGGACCCTCCGCCGACCTGTTCCGGCAGTACCTGCGCGAGATAGGCAGGATCCCGCTGCTCACCGCCGCCGAGGAGGTCGACCTGGCGCGGCGCGTCGAAGCCGGGCTGTTCGCCGAGGAGAAGCTCGGCACCACCCCCGACCTCGACTCCCAGCTCGCCGTCGACCTCGACCGGCTGGTCGTCATGGGGCGCATGGCCAAGCGCCGCCTCATCGAGTCGAACCTGCGGCTGGTCGTCTCCGTCGCGAAGCGGTACGTCGGCCGCGGGCTCACCATGCTCGACCTGGTCCAGGAGGGGAACCTCGGGCTGATCCGGGCCGTCGAGAAGTTCGACTACGCCCGCGGGTACAAGTTCTCCACCTACGCCACCTGGTGGATCCGGCAGGCGATGTCCCGGGCCCTCGCCGACCAGGCCCGGACGATCCGGGTGCCCGTCCACGTCGTCGAGCTGATCAACCGCGTCGTCCGCGTACAGCGCCGCATGCTCCAGGAACGGGGCTACGAGCCCACCGCCGAGGAGGTCGCCGTCCACCTGGAGCTGACCCCCGAGCGGGTCCTGGAAGTGCTGCGCCTCGCCCAGGAGCCGGTCTCCCTGCACGCCCCCGTCGGCGAGGAGGACGACGTCGCGCTCGGCGACCTCATCGAGGACGGGGACGCCGCATCCCCGGTGGAGTCGGCCGCCTTCTTCCTGCTGCGCGAGCACCTGGAAGCGGTCCTGTCGACCCTCGGCGAACGCGAGCGCAAGGTCGTGCAGTTGCGGTACGGGCTCGCCGACGGACGCCCCCGCACCCTGGAGGAGATCGGCCGGATCTTCGGCGTGACGCGCGAGCGGATCCGCCAGATCGAGTCCAAGACCCTCAACAAGCTGCGCGACCACGCCTTCGCCGACCAGCTCCGCGGCTACCTGGACTGACGGACTGACGGACCGACGGACCGACGGAAGAGGGGGCGCCCCGCCAGGCGCCCCCGCCCGGTCGGCACCACCCCGGCAGGCTGCGGCCGCGGCTACGGCTGCGCGGGCTCGTGGAGGTCGGCCAGGCTCCGGCTCATCCAGACGTCGTCGACATAGGCCCCGTCGAGCAGGAACTCCTCGGGCAGGACACCGACCACCGCGAAACCGCATCGCAGGTACAGCTGCCGCGCCGGCAGGTTGTGGCCGAGCACGCGCAGGTTCATGCGGCGGGCACCGCCGGCCCGGGCGGCGGCACAGACGGCCTCCACGAGGGCCTGACCGATCCCGCTGCCGCGGGCGGACCCGAGCACCGCCAGTCCCTGGATGTGACGGACGTGCCGGTTCGATTCGAGGGGGCTCGCCGGGGCGTGGGCGATGTACCCCACGATCCTTCGCCCGCGTTCCGCGACGAGGAAGTCCTCCACGGGGTGCCGCTCGTCGAAGAGGGCCGCGTCGGCCGGACGCTCGGGGCCCGGTTCGCTCACGCGCGACCAGGCCGAGCGGAGCAGCTCCACCAACTCGCGTTCGTCCTCCGCCCGAGCAGGGCGTATCACCACGTCCGATGCCATGGCGTCATGCTAGCGACGCCGCCACCGCGCAGCGGATCCCCGGGTGCTGCTCGGGCGCCCGAGTACGTCCCCGTACCCGAGCGCCCCCGCGCCGTGCCGCCCGGCCGTGCCGCCCGCGGGAGGGACGGCCTAGTCGACCTCGGCGACCGCCTGGGCGAACTGCGCCGCGTACAGGCGGGCGTAGGCGCCGCCCGACGCCAGCAGCTCCTCGTGCGTGCCCTGTTCCACGATCGAGCCGCTCTCCATCACCAGGATCAGGTCGGCGTCGCGGATCGTGGAGAGCCGGTGCGCGATCACGAAGGACGTACGGCCGTGCGCGAGCCGCGCCATCGCCTTCTGGATCAGCACCTCGGTACGGGTGTCCACCGAGCTCGTCGCCTCGTCCAGGACCAGGATCACCGGGTCCGACAGGAACGCCCGGGCGATGGTGATCAGCTGTTTCTCGCCCGCGCTGACGCCCGCGCCCTCGTCGTCCAGCACGGTGTCGTAGCCGTCCGGCAGCGTCCGGACGAACCGGTCCGCGTGCGCCGCCCGCGCCGCCTCCTCGATCTCGGCGCGAGTGACCTCGCGCGAAGCACCGTAGGCGATGTTCTCCGCGATGGTGCCGCCGAACAGCCAGGTGTCCTGGAGCACCATGCCGATGCCGCCGCGCAGCTCGTCGCGGGTCATCTTGGCGATGTCGACCCCGTCCAGGGCGATCTCGCCGCCCGTGACCTCGTAGAACCGCATCAGCAGGTTGACCAGGGTCGTCTTGCCCGCGCCCGTCGGCCCGACGATCGCGACCGTGTGGCCCGGCTCCACCGAGAGCGAGAGGTTCTCGATCAGCGGCCGGTCCGGCTCGTAGCGGAAGGCCACCTTGTCGAAGGTGACCTGGCCGCGCAGCTCCTGCGGACGCTCCGGCACGTCGGCGTCGCGCTCCTGCTCCGGCGCGTCCAGCAGCTCGTAGACCCGCTCCGCCGAGGCGACGCCGGACTGCACGAGGTTCGCCATCGACGCGACCTGCGTCAGCGGCATCGAGAACTGCCGCGAGTACTGGATGAAGGCCTGCACGTCACCGATCGACAGGGTGCCGGAGGCGACCCGCAGCCCGCCGACCACCGCGATCAGCACGTAGTTGATGTTCGAGATGAAGAACATCACCGGCTGCATGATGCCGCTGACCAGCTGCGCCTTGAACGAGGCCCGGTACAGCGCCTCGTTCTGCTCGGCGAAGAGCGCCGCGGACTCCTTCTGCCGGCCGAAGACCTTGACCAGGTTGTGCCCCGAGTACATCTCCTCGATGTGGGCGTTGAGCGTGCCGGTCGTCTTCCACTGCTCCACGAACTGCGGCTGCGACTTCTTGCCGATCTTCGCGGCGACGTAGACCGAGACCGGTACGGTCCCCACCGCGACCAGCGCCAGCAGCGGCGATATCCAGAACATCATGGCGAGCACGCCGACGATCGTCAGCAGCGAGTTCAGCAGCTGACCCATCGTCTGCTGCAGCGTCTGGCCGATGTTGTCTATGTCGTTGGTGGCCCGGCTCAGCACCTCGCCGCGCTTCTGCTGGTCGAAGTACGACAGCGGCAGCCGCGACAGCTTCGCCTGGAGCTCCTCGCGCATCCGGTAGAGGGTGCCGTTCATGACGTGGTTCGAGAGCCGGGTCGCGACCAGCATCAGCAGGCCCGCCAGGGTGAAGACCACCAGCGCCCAGACCGCCACGACCCCGACCGCGCCGAAGTCGATGCCCCGGCCCGGGGTGAAGTCGGTGCCGGACAGCATGTCCGCCATGCCGTCGTCGCCCCGGGCGCGCATCCCGTCCAGCGCCTGCTGCTTGGTCACACCGGCCGGCATCTCCCGGCCGACGATGCCCGCGAAGACCAGGTCGGTCGCCTCGCCGAGGATCTTCGGCCCGACGACCGCGCAGGCGACACTGCCGACGACGGCCAGGACCATGCCCCACAGCTTGGCCCGGTCCTGTGCGATCTGGCCCAGCAGCCGTTTGCCCGATCCCTTGAAGTCCAGGGACCGCTGGGCCGGCCCCATCATCATCCGTCCTCCGGGCCCGCTCATGCGGCCTCCGCCTCCGTCAGCTGGGAGAGCACGATCTCCCGGTAGGTCTCGTTGCCGGCCATCAGCTCGTGGTGGCGTCCCTCGCCCACGACCTGCCCCTCGTCCAGGACGATGATCCGGTCGGCGTCGCGGATCGTGGCGACCCGCTGGGCGACGATGACCACGGTCGCGTCCTCGGTCTCCCGGGCGAGCGCCGCGCGCAGCGCCGCGTCCGTCGCGTAGTCCAGGGCCGAGAAGGAGTCGTCGAAGAGGTAGATCTCCGGGCGCTGCACGAGCGTGCGGGCGATGGCGAGGCGCTGGCGCTGACCGCCGGAGACATTGGTGCCGCCCTGGGTGACGGGGGCCTCCAGGCCGCCCTCCAACGCCGAGACGAACTCCTTGGCCTGGGCCACTTCCAGCGCCTGCCACAGCTCTTCGTCGCTGGCGTCGGGGCGCCCGTAGCGCAGGTTGGAGGCGACGGTGCCGGAGAACAGGTAGGGCTTCTGCGGCACCATGCCGACCGTTTTCGCCAGCAGTTCGGGGTCGAGGGCGCGTACGTCCTCCCCGTCGACCAGCACCTCGCCGCCGGTCGCGTCGAACAGCCGCGGCACCAGGCCCAGCAGTGTGGACTTGCCGCTTCCGGTGGAGCCGATCACCGCCGTGGTCTCGCCGGGGCGGGCCACCAGGTCCACGCCGCGCAGGACCGGGGCCTCGGCGCCCGGGTAGCGGAAGTCGGCGCCGCGCAGCTCCAGGAGTCCGCTGCGGGCGAGTTCGCGCACCGGGTGGGCGGGCGGGACGACGCTGGACTCGGTGTCCAGCACCTCCTGGATGCGTTCGGCGCAGACCTCGGCGCGGGGCACCATCATGAACATGAAGGTGGCCATCATCACGGACATGACGATCTGCATCAGATAGGCCAGGAAGGCCGTCAGCTGGCCGATCTCCATGCCGCCGCTGTCCACGCGCATCGCGCCGAACCAGATGACGGCGACGCTGGAGATGTTCACGACCACGATCACCGTCGGGAACATGAGGGCCAGCAGCTTGCCCGCGGCCAGCGAGACCCCGGTGAGGTCGGCGTTTGCCTCGCGGAAGCGGTCCTTCTCGTAGTCGTCGCGGACGAAGGCGCGGATCACCCGGTTGCCGGTGATCTGCTCGCGCAGCACCCGGTTCACGGTGTCCAGGCGCTCCTGCATCTGGCGGAACAGCGGCCGCGTCCGGAAGACGATGGCGCCGACCGAGATCCCGAGCACGGGCACCACGGCCAGCAGGACGCCCGACAGCTCCACGTCCAGCGAGAGCGCCATGGCGATGCCGCCGACGCACATGATCGGCGCGGAGACCATCAGCGTGAAGGTCATCAGCACCAGCATCTGGACCTGCTGGACGTCGTTCGTCGTACGGGTGATCAGTGACGGGGAGCCGAACTGGCCGAGCTCCCGCGCGGAGAAGCTCTGCACCCGGTCGAAGACGGCGGCGCGGACGTCGCGGCCGACGGCCGCGGCCGTGCGGGCGCCGTAGTAGACGGCCCCGACGTTGCCGACGAGCTGGACGAGCGAGACGCCGAGCATCAGCGCGCCGAAGCGCAGGATGTAGCCGGTGTCGCCGTTGACGACACCGTTGTCGATGATGTCGGCGTTGAGTGTGGGCAGGTAGAGGCTGGCGCTGGTCTGCAGCAGTTGCAGCAGGACCAGCGCCGCGATGGGTTTCCGGTACGGGCCCAGGTGGGTCCGCAGAAGTCGTATGAGCACGCGCAGGCTCCGGTCGGCAATCGAGGGGGTTCAACCCATCTTCGGCCAATCGGCCCACGGATCCCCACCGGATTTCGCAAAGGCCGGTCAAAAGGACCAGCCCCGCCGCGGGGGTCCTACGACCACCGCGGCAGGGCCGGAACCGGCGCGGGTCCGGGTCAGAAGGCCCCGGGGTGGATCTGCTCCCGCGTCGCGATGTACTGCTGGCGCACGCCCTGCCACGCCGGGAAGTCCTCGCCCGGTTCGAAGACCTGCGCCGCGGGGGCCGGCCAGACCGGCGGGGTGTGCGGGGCCAGCGTGCCGTGCGCCACACCGAGGGCCCAGGCCGCCTGGCGGGCCGCGCCCAGCGCCGCGTAGTCCGCCGGAGCCGGCACGACGATCTGCGTCCCGAACAGCCCGGGGGCCGCGGCCTGCACGGCGGGCAGTTCCGCGGCCGCGCCCAGCAGGAACACCCGGCGGATCTCGACCCCGCGCGAGCGCAGCACGTCCAGGGCGTCCACCAGGCCGCACAGCATGCCCTCGAAGGCCGCACGGGCCAGGTGCTCCGGCTTCATCGAGTCCCGGCGCAGCCCGGTGAGGGTGCCGGCGGAGTGCGGCAGGTTCGGCGTCCGCTCACCCTCCAGGTACGGCAGGAGTACGAGGCCGTGCGCGCCCGGCGTCGACTTCAGCGCGAGGTCGGACAGCCCCTCCAGATCGGTGCCGAGCATCTCGGCGGTGCCGCGCAGGGCCCGTACGGCGTTCGAGGTGTTCACCACGGGCAGGTGCATGCCGGTGGCGTCGGCCAGGGAGGTGATCAGCCCGCCCGGCTCCGACAGCGCCTCGTGGTGCACCGCCATCACCGAACCGGAGGCGCCCAGCGAGACCACCGCGTCGCCGGGGCCCAGCCCCAGGCCGAGGGCCGCGGCCATGGTCTCGCCGGTCCCGGCGGATATCAGCAGCCCCTCGGGCGTGGTCCCGGCCGCGTCGGCCGGGCCGAGCACCTCGGGCAGCAGCGCCCGGTGCCCGAGCGCCAGCTCGACCAGGTCGGGCCGCCAGGCTCCGGCGGCCGCCGACCAGTAGCCGGTTCCGGAGGCGCCGCCGCGGTCGGTGGTGCGGCGGGCCGGGCGGCCCAGGAGCTGCCAGACCAGCCAGTCGTGCGGGGACATCAGCACGGCCACCCGCCGGGCCGCCTCGGGCTCGGTGCGGGCCAGCCAGGCCAGCTTCGCGACGGGCTGGGCGGAGTGGGGGACCGAGCCCACCGCCTCGGCCCAGGCGTGCCGCCCGCCCAAGGCCTCCGTGAGTTCGGCCGCCGCGACCTGGCCGCGTTTGTCGTTGCCGACGAGGGCCGGGCGCACCAGCGCGCCCTGCGGGTCCAGCGGCAGCAGGCCGTGCTGCTGCGCGGAGACGCCGATGGCCTGGACCCCCTCCAGGATCCCGCCGCCGGCGGCCTCGCCGAGCGAGAGCAGCCAGGCCTGTGGATCGGTCTCGTGGGGGCTGGCGCCGTCGGGTTCACCCACGGGCTGCGGATGGGGCGCGTACCCCTGGCGCAGCACGGCGCCGGTCTCGGTGTCACAGACGACGATGCGTGTGAAGGCGGAAGAGCTGTCCAGCCCGGCGACTATCCCCATGCGGGAGATTCTGCCGCACGCGGGGCCGGTGTCGACGTCCCGGAGCCCCTGAAACCTCCTCGGTCCCAGGGGCTCCGGCCGTGGCCCGTGAGGCGTCAGGTGTTGCTGGTGCCCCAGTCGTCGTCGGCGATGCCGCCGCCGGTCCGGCCGCGCAGTCCGCGCACCCGTCCGGCGAGCGAGTCCGGCACGGCGTCGCCGACCTTCTCGCTCACCACGGCGAAGGCCTTCCCGGCGTACTCCCGCCCGGTGTGGCCCGCGGTCTCGGCGGCGTTGCGCACCGCCGGGTTCTGCGCGATCTGGCGGGCGGACTTCTTCAGCTGCTCGTAGCGCTCGCGCCCGGCCCGGGTCCCGAGCACGTACCCGAGGGCCAGTCCGACCACGAACGTGACCTTGTACCGCATGCCTGTCACCCTTCGTCGTGTGGTGCCCGGCCCGCTGGCGATACCGATTGGCGGAGCACCCCCCTGCTTGCGCTAATCTATGTCTCGCAGCGGGCGCTCGCCCCCCGGCAAGGCCGGAGGTGGGCTGTTCGATGCACCGCAGCAATCCCCTGTAGCTCAATTGGCAGAGCAGCCGGCTGTTAACCGGCAGGTTACTGGTTCGAGTCCAGTCGGGGGAGCGCAGTCCCCTGTAGCTCAATTGGCAGAGCATTCGGCTGTTAACCGGAGGGTTGCTGGTTCGAGTCCAGCCGGGGGAGCAGGAAGAGAAGAGGGCCCTACGGGGCCCTCTTCTTTCTTTGTCCCCACTTTCCGGGAACCGGGCAGGCCTCAGCGCGGTCTCTCTGAACAGGCGAAGCCGATCATGCGAGGCATCCGAAGCAGGAGATCGTATGAGCGGCTATGCTGCGGCAGACGGCGCGCACAGATGTACGCGCCACGCCGTGAAGGGGCGGTAGCTCAGCCGGTTAGAGCAGCGGACTCATAATCCGTCGGCCGTGGGTTCGAGTCCCACCCGCCCCACTGCGAGCCGCAGGTGCAGAAACGATCGCACCTGCGGCTTCGACGTTTCCGGGGCAGGCCGGCACAGAAGAACCCGGGGAGCCGGGGGCACTGACCAGCGGGACGGAGAGCGCCGTCCGCGACGGGCGGACACGGATCAGGAGACCCGGCGGGATGCCGGCCGGGGAAGCCCCCCACTGCTGCCGGAACGCTTCCGGGGTGCTTCCCGTATGGCCGCCGTGTCGCGGCGCACCGGAGCCGGATCCGCGCTGGGCGGGGCATGGATCCGGACCGCGGCGTCGTCGGGGCGGCGGTCAGAAGTCCTCCGTTTCGTCCACGAGCTGGCGCAGTACGTCCGTCAGGTCCTGGCGGCGGGCGTAGGCCGTGCGTTGGCGGTGGGCGCCCGAGCCGTCGCGCAGGAGCCCGGCCAGGGTCTTGGCCGCGTGGTCCAGGTCGCCGGCGGCGGCCAGTTCCGGGGCGACCAGGTCCAGCAGGGCCTCCGCGAGGTCGGCCGCGGGGAGTTCCGTGCCCGTGTACGGGTCGAGGCCGAAGCCCTCCAGGCCGTCGTGGGCCGCCCGCCAGCGCGCGAGGCGCAGTACGTCGTCCCGTACGGCCGGCTCCGGGCGCCGCTCGGCGGTCTCGCGCAGCGCCGTGGCCACCAGCGCCCGGGCCAGTTCCGCCTGGAGGACCGCCGAGTCGACGTCCGGGGACATGTCCGGCGCGCGGAACTCCAGCGTCGGCCAGTGCCCGGAAGGCCGGAGGTCCCAATAGACCATCTTGGTGTCCAGGGCGGCCCCGGAGCCGAGCAGGGTCTGCACCGAGCGCCGGAAGTGGGCCGTGGACGTGAACTGCGGAGGCAGGCCCGCCGAGGGCCAACCGGACCAGGCCATCGCCCGCCAGCTGCAGTGACCGGTGTCACGGCCGCCCCAGAACGGCGAGTTGGCGGCCAGCGCGATCAGCGTGGGCAGCCATGGTCTGATCCGATTGGACACCGCCACCGCCGTGTCCACGTCGAGCGTGCCGATGTGGACGTGGCGGCCGCAGCTGACGAGGGTGTCGGTGAGCGCGCCGAAGCGGCGGTGCTGCTCGCGCTGGCGCGGCTCGTCGTCCGTCAGGTGCAGCGGACCCTCCACCGCGACGACCGGTGAGGGGGCGGCCAGGAGCCGGCAGCCGTGGGCGCGGGCCGCCCGGCCGAGGGTGCGCCGCAGCGCGACGAGTTCGGCGCGCAGCGAGGCCGCCGAGTCGGCGATCGGGGTGGATATCTCCACCTGGTAGCGGGTGCCTTCGGGGTGCATCTCGCCGGGCAGCCCGGCGGCGGTCGCCAGGACCTGCGGGGCGGCGGGGACCACCCGGAGCGTGCGGGCGTCGACGAGCAGGAACTCCTCCTCGACGCCGACGGTGAGGGGCACGGTGGGGCGCACCGTGTTCTGCGTCGTGCCGGTGCTCGTGGTGCTGTTGCCAGGTTCGATCACTACGCCTCCCTGGACATACGAGTCTTTTCATCATGAGCCGAACACCTGGCGGGAAGCGCACGACGATTCGGTCAAATGTCCGGTGATAGTGGCGAGTTACCGGTAACGAGCCGCCTGCGCCGGGAGCCCGGAGCAGGGTGGGGCGACTGTTGCCGGTGTGCGATGAAGGCGGACGGCGTCCTGGGGCCGCCGACGGGCCGATGCTTATCATCCGATGTGACTCGTACCAGTGCGCCGACCCGCCCCCGGCGGCGAATATTCGCCGACCTCACCCCGCTGCGCACGTCCGCGGACTACCGGAGACTGTGGTTCGGCGGAACGATCTCCTGGGTCGGCCAGGCCATGACCACCCTGGCGATCTCGCTCCAGGTCTACGACATCACCCGCTCCAGCTTCTCGGTCGGGCTGGTCGGCCTCTTCTCCCTCGTCCCGCTCGTCGTCTTCGGCCTGTACGGCGGGGCCATCGCCGACACCGTCGACCGGCGCAAGCTCGGCCTGTACAGCTCCCTCGGCGCCGCCGTCCTGTCCGTCGCGCTCGCCGCGGCCGCGCTGCTCGGCTTCCACCGGGTCTGGTTCCTGTACGCCGTCGTGGCGCTCCAGGCGGTCTGCGGGGCGCTGGCCGGACCCGCGCGGTCCGCCATGATCCCGAGGCTGCTGCCGGCGGAACAGCTGCCCGCGGCCAATGCCCTGAACTCCGTGACCATGACCTTCGGGACGATGGTCGGCCCTGCGCTGGGCGGACTGGTCGTCGCCGTCGGCGGGTACGAGTGGGCGTACCTGATCGACGCCGTGACCTTCAGCGCCGCGCTCTACGCGATGTGGCGGCTGCCGTCCATGAAGCCGGACCGGGCCGAGGGAGTGCGGGGGAGGGCCTCGGTCGCCGACGGGCTGCGCTTCCTCGGCACCCGGCCCAACATCCGGATGACCTTCTTCACCGACATGGCCGCCATGGTGCTGGCGCAGCCGAAGGCGCTGTTCCCCGCCATCGCCGTGCTCTGGTACGGCGACGACGCGAAGACGGTCGGCCTGATGGTGGCCGCGATCGCCGCCGGGGCGCTGCTGGGCGGGCTGTTCTCCGGCTGGCAGGCCCGGGTCCGGCGGCACGGGCTGGCGATCCTGCTCGCGGTCGCGGCATGGGGACTGGCCATCGCGGTGTTCGGGCTCACGCGGAACCTCTGGCTCGGGCTGTTCTTCCTGGCCCTGGCCGGGTACGCGGACACCGTCTCGATGGTGTTCCGCACCACCATGCTCCAGGCCGCGACGCCGGACGACATGCGCGGGCGCCTCCAGGGCGTCTTCATCGTGGTCGTCGCGGGCGGCCCCCGGCTCGGGGACTTCCTCGCCGGGACCGCCGCCGACCTGACCTCCCCGGCCGTCGCCGTCACGTGCGGCGGCCTGGCCTGCGTACTGGTGGTGGGCCTGCTCGCCCTGCGCTGGCGGAACTTCGCCCACTACGACGCCCGCTCCCCGCAGGCCTGACGCCGGTCGGCCGGCTCTACGCGTCCACCGGTTCTCGGGTGCGGGTACCGCCCGCGGTGCCGGTGTTGGTGGTGCCGGACGGTTCGAAGAGCAGGATGTGGGCCTCCTCGTCCGCCGCCGGGCAGTGTTCCGTCCCGCGCGGGACGACGTACATCTCGCCGGGGCCCAGGACCACGTCCCCGTCCCCGCCCCGCAGGCGGATCGTCAGGGTGCCGGCGACGACGAGGAAGAGCTCGTCGGTGTCGTCGTGGGTGTGCCACACGAACTCGCCCCGGACCTTGGCGACCTTGACCTCGTAGTCGTTGACGCGGGCGATGCGGCGCGGCGCCCACTGCTCGGTGAAACCGGCCAGCTTCCCGGCGATGTCGATCTTCTGTGTCGTCATACGGACAGCCTGGCGGCGGGGGCGCTGCGCGGTCTTGTACGTTCCTGACATGGCCGCGATACGCCCGCGCAGCACCGTCAGTGCCTGGCGGCCGCCGGTGCCGGGCATCGCCGAGGTCTTCCACGCCCGGTTCACCGACCACGCCTACCCGGTGCACGTGCACGACACCTGGGCCCTGATGATCGTGGACGGCGGACGGGTGGACTTCGCCCTCGACCGGGAACGGCACGGCGCCGGGGTCTCGGACGCGGTGGTCCTGCTGCCGCCCGGGGTGGCCCACGACGGGCGGACCGTGACCGAGGCGGGCTTCCGCAAGCGCGTGCTGTACCTCGACACCTCGGTGCTGCCCGAACGGCTCACCGGGGCCGCCGTGGACGCCCCGCTGCTGGTGGATCCCGCCCTGCGCGAGCGCGTGCACGCGCTGCACCTGGCGCTCGCGGAACGGGACCCCCTGGAGGCCCAGTCGCGGCTGGCCTTCGTACGGGAGCGGCTGCACGGCCGACTGGCCGGTCGAGGGGAGCAGCCGGCGGCCGGGCCGGTGCCGGGCGCGCGGCTGGCCGTACGGCTGCGCGAGCTGCTGGACGCGCGGGTGGTGGAGGGGATCACGCTGGAGGAGGCGTCGGCGCGGCTCGGCCACCCCCACCCCCATCCCACCCATCTGATCCGGAGCTTCCGCACGGCCTACGGGCTGCCGCCGCACGCGTACCTGACGGGGCGGAGGGTGGCGCTCGCGCGGGGCCTGCTGCTCGCGGGGGCGGGACCGGCGGAGGCGGCCGCGGAGTCCGGCTTCTACGACCAGGCCCACCTCGCGCGGCACTTCGCCCGGCACGTGGGGACCAGCCCGGCCCGGTTCGCCCGATCAGGCTCGGTGTAAAGGGGAGTCGGCGGGTTCGTTGCCTTCCTCTTTATTTCCAATACAGCCGGGCCGGGCAGGTGCTGGGCACGCTGCCGGCCCCGGACGCCTTCCGCCTCGCCCCGCAGGGGCGGGCCGCCGCGCACCAGACCTTCGGGTCGCTGACCCTGCTCCCCGGCGGGCGCACGCTGGTCGCGGGCGTCGAGGGCCGCTTGCCGGCGACGGCAAGGACGCCCAGGGGGGCATGCTCCAGGGGATCCAGACCTGGGAGCGCGGCCGTGACGGCGAGTTCCGGCTGGGACGGCAGTAGGCCTACCCGGTGGGCGCCGGGCACGGCCTCGTCGAGCTCGCCGCCACCCGGGACGGCCGGCTGATCGGCCTGGATCGGGGCTTCACCCGGCAACGATCTGGCCCAGCAGGTGACGAGGCTCTACCGGATGGACGTGCGGCTGCCGAGCCGCCGGCGCTTAGCCGCGGCGCAGTCGGGAGTCGAGGACCGCGCCGAGGAGTTCGGCCTCTCCGGGTGCGGTCAGCAGTCGTTTGGGCAGGACAGCGCCCCAGCTCTTGCGGCCGGTCCTGCCCATGACGACGTAGAGGCCCGGGGTCTCGTGGTACCGCGTCATCTCGGCCCAGGCCAGGCGCTTGACGTCCGCGCCGTCGAGGACGGCCGCGATACCCGTGCCGTCGACGACGCAGTCGGCGCCCTCGTGGGCCCGCTGGGCCCGGAGGGCGTGCGTGACGATCTGTCGGGGGGCGATCAGGGCGAACACCGTCGCGTAGACGGTGGCCGCGACCGCGAGGCCGATGTTGACCGAGCCGCCCTCGGCGTCGACGCGTACCCCCAGGAGCGCGATGAAGAGCGCGCCTGCGGCGGCGAGCCAACGCAGCCGCCGAAACGTTCCCGCGGCCTTCAGCCCTTCGCGGAGCTCGTCCTTCTCCACACTGCCCGTGAAGCGCAGGACGACGTCGCCCGTGACCTGGGCGTGCTGCTGGGGCTGTTGTATGACCATGTCTTCCACAGGCGCGGAGCATAGCGCTCCGTCGGACACGCCCGGTCGGCGCTATTGCGCCGACGGGGCCCGGTCGGCGGCCGGGCCGACGATGCCGCGGGCGACGCCCAGGGCCACCAGGTCCTGGGGGCGGATGCGGAGCTCGTCCGCGGTGGCCGGGGCGGCCGACGGGGGGCGCTTGAGGATGGCCGCGGCCAGCTCCGGGGCGATGACCGAGAAGTAGCTGTCCGGGGTGACCCAGGTGTTCCCCGGGGCGGCCAGCGCGAGGGCGCCGCCCGAACCGCCCTCGCCGATCAGGAGGGTGGTGACGGGGACGGTGGCCGCCGCCAGCGCGGCGAAGGTGTCGGCGATGGCCGCGCCGGCGCCCGCGTGCTCCGCCGCGGCGTCGTTGGCCGCGCCCGGGGTGTCCACGAGGGTGAGCACGGGGATGTCGAGCCGGTCCGCGAGGCGGACCACGCGGGCGGCCGTGCGGTATCCCGCCGGGCGGGTGGCCGTCCCGCACTGGGCGGCGTAGGCCACGGCCCGGCCCTCCCGCAGCCCGAACCCGCACAGCATCCCCGGGTCCGTGCCGCCGGCCCGGTCCCCGGAGAGGTGCAGGCGGAGCTCGAAGTACGCGTCCAGGTACGCCTCGGCGCGCGGCCGGGCGGGGTCGCGGGCCTGCCGTACCGCGTCCCAGCCGGTGGCGGGCGGGCTCGCGTCGGCCAGCGCGGCCGGCGGCTCGACCGGCCCGCCGGAGCGGGGCGCGGCCAGGACGCGGAGCCAGTTCGCGAGGGTGCCCGGCAGGTGGGCGGCGGGGACCACGGCGTCCACGTGGCCGGCGGCGTACTGCCCCTCGGCGCAGTACGCCGCCGGGTCGGCGTCGGCCGGACGCACCCGGGACCCGGCGAAGCCGACCTGGGCGCCGGGCAGCGCGAGGACCACGTCGGCGCCGGCCCCGAGGGTGGCCCAGCCGCCACCGGTGGTCGGATCGCGCAGGACGGCGAGCTGGGGGAGCCCGGCGGCACGGGTCAGGACGCTCTGGCGGGCCACGCGCTGCAGCTGGGTCAGCGCGAGCATGCCCTCCTGCATCCGGGAGCCGCCCGTGGCGATGAGCGAGACGAGGGGGAGGCGGTGCTCGCGGGCGTGGGTGTACGCGGCTTCGAGCCGGTCCCCGGTGCGCTGTCCCAGGGAGCCGCCCAGGAAGCCGAACTCGAAGGAGATCAGGACCGCTTCGCGGCCGCCGAGGCGGGCGGTGCCGGTGACGACGGACTCCTGCTCGCCGGTGCGCCCGGCGGCGCGGGCGCGGGAGGCGTCGTAGCCGGCCCAGCCCAGCGGGCCGTCGGCGGGGGACTCCCGTCGGGGGGCGGGCAGTTCGGCGAAGCTGCCGGGATCGGTCACGGAGGCGATGGCCGCGCGGGCCGAGAGGCGGGTCGTCACCCTTTCACCCTAGGGGGCGCGGTCGAATTCCCGTCCGGGCGGGAGGACTTCGGCGGCGATTCCCGGCCGGCCGCGGCGCGTCATGCCAGGAACCGGACGGCGTACAGCGCCCCGATGCCGGTGGCCAGGGCGGCGAGCAGCAGCCGGAGCACGGTCTCGGGGAGGCGGGGTTGGAGCCGGGCGCCGAGGTGCCCGCCGACCAGGCCCCCGGCCCCGCAGGACAGCCCGAGGAACCAGTCCGGGGCGACGGCGCCGGTGGCGGTGAGGGAGAGCAGCGCGTACGTGGCCGCGCCGACGACCGAGGTGACGAAGGTGGCGGCCAGGGCGGCGGGCGCGACGACGGCGACCGGCGCCCCGCGGCCGACCAGAACGGGGCCGAGCAGGGAGCCGCCGCCGATCCCGTAGACGCCCCCGGCCACGCCGACCGTCAGGGCCAGGACGGTCGTGGCGCGGGGCGAGGGCGGGCGGGGAGTGCGGGCCGGCGACGGGCGCAGCGTGCGCAGCAGCAGCCACAGCCCCAGCGGCAGCAGCAGGGCGGCGATGAGGAGGCGGAAGACGCGCGGGCCGGGGACGGCGAACACGCGGATCACCGCGCCGAGGACGACGCCGGGCACGGTCCCGGCGATGAGCAGGCGGGTGAGCGGCCCCCTCAGGCTCCCCGTCCTGTGGTGGCGCAGCAGGGCTCCGGGGCCGGCCACGACGTTGTAGAGGAGGTTGGTCGGCGTCACCGCCGGGCTCGGCACACCCAGGACGCTGACCTGGACGGGCAGCAGGAAGACCGCTCCTGAGACCCCCACGGGTGCGGTGACCACGGATATCAGCAGCCCGGCGGCGAACCCGAGCAGCCCGGTCGACCACGTCACGCCCGCACCCGGGTCTCTTCACCGTCCACCGGTCCACCATCGCGCATCACGCGGACCGGGTGCGTGACGATCTCATGAACACCGTCGGGGCACCGGCCTGTACCGGACGAATCCGGGCGGAGTCGGGCCCACCTCGATGCTGTTCTCGTCGAGCCCGTTGGCGATCCGCAGGCGCCCCGCGTCGAAGACGAACTCCAGCGCGACGGTTCCGTCCGCCAGGTCACGGCCCGTCGGCCGCCACTCGAGCAGTGCGACGTCGAGCAGCCGGTGGCCGGCGAACGCTTCGAGGCGTTCGTCGCGGTGGGACCACTGCGGCGTCAGCTCTGAGCACTCCCAGCCGGTGATCGCCGCCGAGGTGTGGATCGTGCTCCAGCCGAGGGAGAGTTCGTCGAACGTGCGGTGGCAGATCTCCACGCGGGTGCCCTCGAAGTCCAGCACCACCGGGCAGTCGGCGTACCAATCGCCGTCCTCGGCGAAACGCACCAGGGCGAAGCCCGTCAGCCGCCTGCCGGCGAGCGCCGCGAGACGCGGGCCGTGTGCCTGCCGTACGGCGTCGATCCCGACCAGGTAGGACGGTTCGAAGCCGGAGATCCCCATGTTCACGGCAGGCGAGTCTCCAGGCTGTCCGCCGCCCGGGCAAACGCTTTGCCGGGACCGGCGTCCGTCAGGGGAGCGGGAGGGCGATCTTCACCGCGTAGGCGGCGACCAGGCCGTAGCCAAGGCGGAAGGTCCAGATACGGGCGGTGGCGGAGATGCGGGCGCCCGCGAGGGAGCCGAGGGCGACGAGGGACTGCTGCCAGAGCAGGGAGGCCGCGCCGACGCCGACGAGGAAGGCCGCCCCGGCCGGGCCGGTGCGCAGGCTCGCGCCCTGGGCGGTGGTGAGGGCCGCGAAGTAGAGGGCGGTGGTGGGGTTGATCGCGGTGAGGGCGACGTAGCGGGCGAAGGCCTTGGCCGGGCGCAGGTCGGTGGCGGTCCGCGTGGTGCCCGGTGCGGCGGCGGGGTCCGGCGGTGGTACGGGAGGCGCTCCCTCGGGGCGGGCCCCGGCGAGGCCGTGGGCCGCGATGGCGAGCAGGATCGCCGCCGAGGCCAGCCGGACCCACGCCTCGACGGGGGAGACGTGGGAGGCCACCCAGGGGCCGACGGCGGTGGCGAGGGCCGCGTAGCCGAGGTCGACGACCGCGATGCCCAGGGCCGCGGCCACCGCCGTGCGCCGGTGCCGCATCGCCTCCTGGAGCAGCAGCACGCTCATCGCACCCATAGGCATCGCCACGCCCAGACCGGCGGCGGCACCCGCCAGGGCCGGTGTCATCAGTTCGCTCATACGGGCGAGGTTCAGCCCTCACCCCCAAGGTGCGAGCGCGAATACCGGGCTGGACTGCGAGAATCGCGGCATGGACCGCCTCGACAGGGAAATCCTCGGCATCCTGCTGCAGGATGCGCGGATCTCGTACCGGGATCTCGGTGTCCGCGTGGGCCTCAGCGCCAACGCCACCGCCGACCGGGTGCGGCGGATGCGCCGGGACGGCGTGATCCGCGGGTTCACCGTCGTGGTGGACCCGGCCGCCGACACCGCCGGCGGTCTCGTCGTCTTCATCGACGTCACCCTGCGCCAGGACACCACCAACGAGGAGTTCGAGCGTCAGGTCGCGGGGCTCCCCGGAATCACCGAGGTCGTCCACGTGACGGGGGCGCACGACTACCTCGTACGGGCCCGCGCCGCGGATCCCGCCGCGCTCGACGCGCTGCTGCGCCGTCTGAAACGGGAGGCGGGGGTGGCCCAGTCGAACACCCGGATCGCCCTGCGCGCCGCCGAGCGCCCCGGCCGGCCCTGAGGGTCCCGGTACGCGCCGCGCCGCCGCCGTCAGAGTGCCGACTCCCAGGTCACCGTCGTGTCCCGCGCTCCCCGTTGCGTACTTCCGTCGTCCGTCACGGTCAGCCGGACCCGGGCCGGGGACGCGTCCACCACCACCTCGATCGAGGTGACCCCGCTGCGCCGGTGCGCCGCGGCCAGGGCGCCGCGCAGGGCCGTCAGAAGGTCGGCCGCCACGGCCGCCGGGAGCAGGGCGTCCACCGCGCCCGCGAAGTGCACCGACGGCTGGAAGCCGAGCAGGACCGCCGCGCCGCCCGTCTCGCGCAGGACCCGGCCCCGGAAGGTGGCCGGGGCGTCGGTCGGCGGCTGCTGGAGGGCGAAGATGGCGGTGCGGACCTCCTGGATGGTGGAGTCCAGCTCGTCGACGGCGCGGGTGAGTTCGTCGCCGACCGTGTCCCCGGAGGGGGCGTTCGCGGCGCGCCGCCGGGTGCTCTCCAGCATCATCTCGGTGGCGAAGAGCCGCTGGACCACCAGGTCGTGCAGGTCCCGGGCGATCCGGTCACGGTCCTCGTACACCGCGAGCTGCTCCCGGTCGTGCTGGGCGTCCGCCAGTACGAGGGCCAGCGCGGCCTGGGAGGCGAACTGCGAGGCCAGCAGCCGGTCCACCGCGTCGTACGCCGGGCCGCCCCGGGCGCGCGGCAGGGCCAGGGTGCCGATCAGCTGGCCGCCGCTCTGCAGTGGGAGCATCATGCTCGGCCCGAACCGCATCCGGACGCGGGTGGTCATCCGGGGATCGGTGGCCGAGTCGTCGATGAAGACGGGTTCGCCGCCGAGGAGTTGTTCCAGGACCGGTGATCCGGGGGCGATGGCCGTCCCGACCAGGTCCCCGGGATCCCCCTGGGTGGAGGCGGCCACGATCTCCATGCCGCCCTCGGGAGTCGGCTGGAGCACCACCCCGGCCGCGGCGTCGGCGAGCAGCCGGGCCCGTTCCGCCACGCACATCAGGGCGTCGGAGGCCGGACGTCCCGCCAGCAGGGTCGTCGTCACGGCGGCGGCCCCCTCGATCCAGCGCTCCCGGCGGCGCGCGGTCTCGTAGAGCCTGGCGTTGCCGATCGCTATGCCCGCCTGCGCGGCCAGGACGCGCACCAGGGCGAGGTCCTCCTCGGTGAAGGGGCCGCCGCCGTGCTTCTCGGTGAGGTAGAGGTTGCCGAAGACCTCGTTGTGGACCCGGATCGGGACGCCGAGGAAGCTGTGCATGGGCGGGTGGCCGGGCGGGAGACCGGCAGCCCGCGGGTCCTGGGTGAGGTCGTCCAGGAGCAGCGGGCGCGGGTCCCGGGCGAGGACTCCGAGCAGGCCGGCGCGGCCGTCCGGCAGGTGGGGGACGGCCGCCCGCTGCTCCTCGGTCAGCCCTGCCGTGAACAGTGCGGTCACCAGGACGCGCTCGGGGTCGAGGATCCCGAGCGCGCCGTACCGGGCCGAGCACAGCTCGGCCGCCGAATCCACGATGTGCTGGAGGGTGGCGCGCAGCTCCAGTTCGGAGCCGACGCTCAGCACGGCCTCCAACAGCACGGGAAGGCCCGGCGCGTCCTCGTCGGACCGGCCGGCGGGCCTCCCGTGCCCTTCGTCCGTCATCCGGCCAGCGGGTTGAGGACCATCGGGGCGATCTTCCCTTCGAGCATCGCGCCGAGTCCCATCACGGCGCACACGTCGGGCCGTTCGGCGATGGCGACGGGCATTCCGGTGGCGTCCCGCAGCATCTGGTCCAGGCCCGGCAGCAGGGCGCTGCCGCCCACCATCATGATTCCCCGGTCCGTCAGGTCGGCGACCAGGTCGGGCGGGCAGTCCCGCAGGACCTTGCCGATCCCGTCGAGGACCGCGGTGAGCGGCGTGTGGATGGCGTCCCGCACGGCCGCGGTGTCGACGTGGACGGAACGGGCCAGGCCGGTGGCCACGTCGCGGCCGTGGATGAGGGTGGAGGCCGGCCCCTCGGAGGTGAGGCCGTTGCCGTGCAGGGCCAGTTGGAGCGGCCGGACGGCCTGGCTGGGCAGCATCAGCTCGTGCGCGTGGCGCAGGTGCTGGACGACGGCGTGGTCGATGGCCTCGCCGCCGACGGGGATCCGCTCGGCGGTGACGATCGAACCGAGGGAGAGGACGGCCACCTGGGTGGCCGCGGCCCCGCACACCATGATCATCGTCGCGGTCGGCTGCTCCACGGGCAGTCCGCAGCCGACGGCCGCCGCGATCAGGGTGTCGACGAGTTCGACGCGCCGGGCCCCGAGCCCGACCAGGGTCTCCACGGCCGCGCGCTGGGCGAGCGGGTCCGCGTCGTGCGGGGTGCAGGCGGCGGCCCGCAGCCGCGGCTTGCGCCGCAGGGCGCGCCGCAGCTTCTCGCCGAGGAGGTGGCGCAGCATCCGCTGGGCCATCTCGATGTCGACGACGGTGCCGCCGGAGACGGGGCGCACGACCCGGATGTAGTCGGGCGTGCGGCCGGTCATCCGCTCGGCGAAGGTTCCGACGGCGATGAGTGCGCCGGTGCGCGTGTTGACCGCGGCGACGCTGGGTTCGTCGACCACGAGGCCGGCGCCCTTGACGTACACGCGGGTCCTGGCCGCCCCCAGGTCGACGGCGACGTGGCAGCGGCGCAACTGCTCAAGACTGACGGTCACGGCAGTACCTCCCGAGAGCGCTGACGCAAAGGGACCGGCGGAAGTGCCGGTCGCTTTACATATCATCTCGGGCATTAGGGGCTATCCGCCCGTTGGAATGCTCCGGCCGTGGGTGTGTCGCGGCTGCATGGGGGTGGATTTCTGTACCGACAGGCAGCACCATGCCCGCACTGCACGCGCTACTCGCGCGTAACAAGGTATGGGGGAACCGATGCTGACGGCCCGACAGGGACTGATCGCACTCCTGGCGCTCTGCCTGGCGTCTCTCACGGCGCCCGCCGCGGCCCGTGCCTCCGACCGGGGCCCGGTGCCCGCCCCTGACCGGTCATCACCGCGCAGTCCGGTGGTCCTCGTCCACGGATACAACGCAGACCCGGGTGTGTGGGGAGCCCTCCGCGCCGACCTGCGCGCCGACGGGTACAGCGACGCAGAGCTCTTCTCCTTCGGCTACGACACCCATCAGTCCGTCAACGAGGTCCTCGCCGGGCGGCTCGGTGCCTACGTCGAACAGGTCCGCAGGGACACCGGCGCCGCCAAGGTCGACGTCGTGGCGCACTCCTTCGGCTCGCTGGTGAGCCGCTGGTACGTCAAGTTCGGCGGGGGCACGGCCACCGTCGACCACTGGGTCTCACTGGCCGGCCCCAACCGCGGCACCTCCACCGCCTGGGCCTGCGCCCTGTGGGACCAGGCCTGCCGTGACATGACCCCCGGGTCGTACGTGGTGAAGAACCTGGGCAGCGGCGATCCGACCCCGGGCGCGGTGAAGTACGCGACCTTCTGGTCGAACTGCGACGAGGTGGTCAACCCCGACGACAGCGTCCCGCTCGCGGGCGCCGCCAACACGCCGGTCGGCTGCCTGGAGCACAACGACCTGCTCGGCGACGACGGCACCTCGGCCGGAGTGCGCGCCTTCCTCGCGTCGTAGGCGCGCGTCCCGGGCGCGGCGGCGGCCGGCGCGGGCGGTCGGCGCGGGCGGCCGGCGCTGACGCCCTGCTTAGGGGGTACGGGCGACAGTGGGGGAGGCCGCCGCGTCCTGAGGGGGGAAGTGCCGATGCCGGACCGGGTCCGCGCCCGCGCCGCCGACGAGCGGCCTGCGCCGCCGCGGCGTCCCGTCACCCGTCTGCGCCTCACCTGCCTCTACGGCGGGGTGTTCATGGTGGCCGGGACGGCGCTGCTCGCCGTCGTTCTCCTGCTCGCGCAGCAGGCCGTGAGCAGGGGCAACGAGCCGGTCCTCGAACTGGGCCCGGAGAGCACGGTCGTCCTGGCGCCCGCCGCCTGCCCGGGACCGGCCGGCGGCCCGCCGGCCTCCTGCCCGGGCCCCGGGCGGGAGCGGCCCCGCGACCCACTGGGGTCGTCGGCCCTGCTGGTCCTGGCCGGGCTCGGACCCCTGTCGGTCGGCGCGGGGTACGTGACGGCCGGGTACGCCCTGTCGAAGGTCCGCCGGATCACCCGCACCGCCCGGGGCGCCTACCGTCACGTCTGAGGGCCGACGCGCTGGAGCAGGCCGTAGGTGAACTCCGCCACGCAGGGCCGGCCCTGCCCGGTGAAGGCGAGACGCCAGCGCGTCGGCGCGGTGCCCTCCATCGGCCGCACCGGCGCGAAGTCCCGCGCCACCTCGTCCACCGTCGCCGACCAGGGCAGCAGGTCGTCCGGCGACCGGAGTACGGGCCCCCGCGCGCCCGGGGCCCGTACGAGCCACTCGTTCCACACCGCCCCGTCCGGTGCGGCCAGCACCTCGAAGCGCAGGTCCGGCCAGAGCGGCAGCGGCCACAGCAGGGCCTCGCACTCCAGGTCGCCGATCGTGCGGTGCTCGGCGGACTCGGGCGGGCCGAGCACCGAGCGGTACCGGGTCAGCGCTCCGCGGGAGCGGGGCGAGCGCACCATGGCCTGCCAGCGCTTGTTCGCCTCCCGCTGGTCCGCGAGCGAGGCGCCCAGCCGGCGGCGGGCCTCGTCGGCCAGGTCCGGCTGGAAGTCGGCCATCCGCCGCAGTAGCACCAACTGGAACCCTGCCGGCCCGAAAGATGTCATGGAAGGAACGATTCCACACAGGATCCTTACGTTCTCGGGATCCGGATGTTGCCGCACACCGCGTAGCCTGCGGGCGCCATGAACTATTGCCACGCCTGCCGGAGGCACCTCAACGGCGCGCTGGCGTGCGCCGGATGCGGAACGCCTGCCGAGTACCTGATACCCGCCGCGCCCGCTGCCGCCGGGCCGCCGGCGCCGCCCGTGCCGCCCGTCGTCGAGGGGCCCGCCGCCGATCCGCCGGCCGCCCTGGCCGACGTGTACGCGGACTCGCTCGTGGTGCTCTCCGCCCCGAACGAGCGCAGGGCCGGCGCCCGCCGCCGGGTCACGCACCGGCGGCGCCGCCGCACCGTGCTGATCCTCTCCCTCGGCGTGCTGCTCGCGACCGCGGGCTCCCTGATGGTGGTGAGCATGGCCGCCGACGGGGAGCGCACCGACCGGGCCTCCGACGTCGTCCTGGTGGACGACGCGCCCAAGGATCCCGCTCCGCTGTCGCAGGCGCCGACGGCCGGAGCGCCCACGGGCTCCGGCAAGGCCACCGCGAAGGCCGGCGGCTCGACCACGAAGAAGTCCGGGAGCGGGGCGCCCACCGGGGGCGCCGGTCAGCCCGGACCGACGGACTCCGCCCCCGCTCCCACGACGTCGGGGCAGGCGTCCGCCACCCCCGGCCCGGGGAAATCCGTTCAGGGCGGGACGGGGCAGCCCTCCCAGGGCGCTTCCGGCAGCGCGACGACCTCGCCCGCACCCCCGCCCCCGCCGAAGCCCACGCCCACACCGACCAAGGACTGCGGTTTCCTGGGCATGCTGTGCTGGGGCGACTGACTAGGCCAGCATCCGCTTGAGCAGGTCCCGCAGCACGGCCCGCTCCGCCGCCGACAGCCCGGCCAGGGGCTCGCGCGCGAAGTCCAGCGACTCGCGCAGCCGCTCCGCCGTCTGCAGCCCCTCCTCGGTGGGGGCGGCCAGCTTGACCCGCCGGTCGGCCGGGTCCGGACGGCGCTCCACCAGGCCGCGGCTCTCCAGCCGGTCGATGATGCCCGTCACGTTCGAAGGCTCGCACCGGAGCTTCTGCGCTATGCGACGCATGGGCGTCGGCTCCAGGGAGAGCAGGTTCAGCACCTTGGCCTGGGCGCCGGTCAGCTGATGGCTGGCGGCCGCGTGCTCGTACTCCATGTGGTACCGGCTCACGACGTCACCGATGAGTTCGACGACCTCGACGGTCACTGGGTCTACACGACGACTGGGCATGGATCCAGAGTACCCATTTACTTGACAACATGAAATATCCAGGCGCATGGTTGTTTCACCTAGTGAAGCAATTCGTTCTTACCAGGAGCGCCGCAATGTCTGAGATTCCCGCCGTGAGCCGCGAGTGGCACCTCGTCCGTCGCCCGCAGGGCTGGCCCGTCGCCGAGGACTTCGCCCTGCGTGAGGTGCCGGTCAACGCCGAGCCCGCCGCCGGCCGGATCCTCGTGCGCAACCTGCACATGTCCGTGGACCCGTACATGCGCGGCCGGATGAACGACGTGAAGTCCTACGTCCCGCCCTTCCAGCTCGACCGCCCGATGGACGGCGGCGCGGTCGGCGAGATCGTCGCCTCCGACGCCGAGGGCTTCGCCGTCGGCGACCACGTCCTGCACGGCCTGGGCTGGCGCGAGTACGCGGAGCTCGACGCGAAGCACGCCACCAAGGTCGACGCCTCCCTCGCCCCCCTCTCCGCCTACCTCGGCGTCCTCGGCATGCCGGGCCTGACCGCCTACGCCGGGCTCTTCGAGGTCGCCTCCTTCAAGGAGGGCGACTCCGTCTTCGTCTCCGGCGCCGCGGGTGCGGTCGGCGGCCTCGTCGGCCAGTTCGCGAAGATCAAGGGCGCGTCCCGGGTGATCGGCTCCGCCGGCTCGGACGAGAAGGTGACGCTCCTCACGGAGAAGTACGGCTTCGACGCCGCCTTCAACTACAAGAACGGCCCCGTCGCCGAGCAGCTGCGGGCCGCCGCCCCCGAGGGCATCGACGTCTACTTCGACAACGTCGGCGGCGACCACCTGGAGGCCGCCATCTCCTCCATGAACATGCACGGCCGCGCCACCCTCTGCGGTGCGATCGCCCAGTACAACGACACCGAGGCCGCGCCCGGCCCGCGCAACCTGGTGCAGGTCATCGGCAAGCGGCTGCGCCTCCAGGGCATCCTCGTCAGCGACCACGCCGGACTGCAGCAGCAGTTCGTCCAGGACGTGGCCGGATGGCTGCGCTCCGGTGAGCTGCGCTACGACGAGACGGTCGTCGAGGGCGTCGAGAACGCGACCTCCGCCTTCCTCGGCATGCTCCGCGGAGAGAACACCGGAAAGATGATCGTTTCCTTCACCGGTTAGGCTCACCCCACAACCGTCGTGACCGTGGGCGCGAGTCGCGGCGATTACCAGGAGGAACATTCTTCATGTCCATCCAGCAGTCCGACGTCGCGTACACCGCCGTGGCCACCGCCGAGAACGGCCGTGACGGCCGCGTCGCCACCAACGACGGCCAGCTCGACGTCGTCGTGAACCCGCCCAAGGAGCTCGGTGGCTCCGGCGCCGGCACCAACCCGGAGCAGCTCTTCGCCGCCGGCTACAGCGCCTGCTTCCAGGGTGCCCTGGGCGTCGTCGCCAAGAACGTGAACGCCGACATCTCCGGCTCCACGGTCACCGCCGAGGTCGGCATCGGCAAGAACGACGAGGGCTTCGGCCTGATCGTCAAGATCTCCGCCGTGATCCCGAACGTGGACGCCGCCACCGCCAAGGAGCTCATCGAGAAGGCCCACGAGGTCTGCCCGTACTCCAAGGCCACCCGCGGCAACATCACCGTCGAGCTCGCCGTCTGATCCGGCAGCCGCACAGCGAAGGCCGCACCCCGAACGGGGTGCGGCCTTCGCCGTAGACTGACGCCATGCACGATCTTGCGGGGGGCTTCCGGTACCTGCTGGCCGGACAGCGATGGGTGTTGCGACACGGCCGGTGGCTGGGCTTCGGGCTGCTGCCCGGGCTCGTCTCGTTCGCCCTCTACGTCGGCGCCCTTGTCGGGCTCGGCTACGGCGCCGACGACCTGACCGCCTGGGCGACCCCCTTCGCGGACGACTGGTCCGCGCCGTGGATCGGCCTCTTCCGCGGCTTCCTCACCGCGCTGTTCTTCGGCCTGGGGCTCTTCCTCGCGGTGATCACCTTCACCGCCGTCACCCTGCTGATCGGCCAGCCCTTCTACGAGTCCCTCTCGGAGCAGGTCGACCGCAGCGAGGGCGGCGACGTCCCGGACTCCGGCCTCCCGCTCTGGCGGGAGCTGTGGATCTCGGCCCGGGACAGCGTCAAGGTGCTCGGGCGGGTCGCGCTGTACGGCATCGGGCTCTTCGCCCTCGGCTTCGTCCCGGTGATCGGCCAGACGGTGGTCCCGGTGCTCGGGTTCTGCGTCTCCGGATACTTCCTGACCCAGGAGCTCACCTCCGTGGCCCTCCAGCGCCGCAAGATGGAGCTGCCCGAGCGGCTGGTGCTGCTGCGGTCCCGGCGGCTGCTGGTGCTGGGCTTCGGCGTGCCGCTGGTGCTGGCGTTCCTGGTGCCGCTCGTCGCGGTGCTCCTGATGCCCGGGGCGGTGGCCGGAGCCACGCTGATGGCGCGCGACCTGATGCGCACCGACGAGACCCCGGCAGCCGAGGCCGCACCCGCAGGCTTCGGACCGCCGCCGCCGGCTTCCCGTAACCGCCGCACCTTCCCCCGACAGGACCTAGCGGTCCTTCTTCAGCAGCAGGAGGGCTCCGGCCGTGTCCTCCCCGCCGTGGGCTGCCGGGTCCGCCGTCAGCCGGCGGCGCATCAGGTCCAGGTAGGGGGAGATCAGCTCGGCACTGACCCCCTGCTCCTCGGCGGTCCGCAGCAGGGTGCCGCTCGCCGCGACCTGCATGGCCAGGTTGGACACCACCCCGGTGGTGAAGTCCCGCGAAGTCAGCCGCTCCGCGGCGTTGCCGATGAAGAAGCCCATCGCGCCCAGCCACTCGGACAGCAGCGGAGCCAGGTCCTTGGGGGCGATGCCCTCGCCCTCGGTCAGCGCGTAGGCGTGCGAGACGCCGGCGAACAGCCCGTACATCGCGCTCAGCAGCGCCACGTCGTGCAGGGCGGCGTGCCCGGGGTCCTCCCCGACGAAGCGGGCCCCGACCGGGACCTCCAGCGTCGCGCGGTGGGTGTCGAAGAGGGCGCGCGAGCCGCTGTAGAAGACGTACCCGCCGGCCTCCGGCACACCGATCATCGTGGGTGTGGCCATGATCCCGCCGTCCGTGTACCGGGCGCCGCGGGCCTCGGCCCAGGCCGCCCGGGCGCGGGCCTGCGCCGGGGTGCCGGTGGTGAGGTCGACGAGGTCCTTGCCGGTCAGGTCGATGCCGTCCAGGGTGGAGCGGACGCTGGCGTCGTCCAGCAGACAGGTCACGACCAGCCCGTTCGCGGCGACCGCCGCAGCTGCGGTCGGGGCGACGACGGCGCCCTCGGCGGCGAGCGGTCCGGCCTTGGCGGGAGTGCGGTTCCAGACGGTCAGGGAGTGCCCGGCGGCGAGCCAGGTGCGGGCGAGGGCGGTGCCCATGTCGCCGAGTCCGAGCAGGGTGAGCGATTTCCGCGGTGTGGTGTCGGTCATGGCGTTTAGCCTGGTTGCAGGCAGTGCGGTGCTCAAGTACGCACTTCGGAGTGGGTGGTTACCCCGAGGTGAGCGAGCAGGTGGGGAGGGTGTGCGATGGCGGTGACACGGAGGCCCGGTGCGGACGAGTGCGGGATCGCCGCGGCGATGTCCGTGATCGACGGCAAATGGAAGGTGTCGCTCCTGTGGATGCTGGAGCAGCGTCCGCGCCGCTTCGGCGAGCTGCGCCGGCTCGTCCCCGGAGTCTCCGAGAAGGTGCTCGCCGCCCAGCTGCGCGAGCTGGAGACCGACGGCATCGTGCACCGCGAGGTGTACGACGAGGTCCCGCCGCGCGTCGAGTACTCCCTGACCGTCCTGGGCCGGGACCTGAACGCGGCACTGGGACCGTTGGGGGAGTGGGGCAAGAGGCACCTGCTCCCGGATACGGCATAGCCGGCCGGAGATCGGTTGCCGGCCCCCGCCTACCCATGGGGGGCCCGTAGTATGCATGGCAGCAAGTGCCAAGGCTGTCTCTCACTGCCCTTGAGTTCGCCCTGGCCCGGAGCTTCGGCGGGGGGCCGGAGTCGCGCAGCGGCTTGCCGAGCCACGACCGGCCACCGGGCCGAGGACCGACCAGCAGTAGGGACACAGCAGTGACAGTCAGTACCGAGGGCACGGCGACCCTGCTGCCCCCGGGCGGACCGGCCGCGCCCGCCCGCCCGATACCGGCCGCCCGGCGCGGCATCGGCTCACGCGGCACGTTCCTGTTCCTCGAAGCCGTCGTCGCCTTCGCCGCGGCGCTCGTGCTCCCGCTGCTCGCCCGCGGCTTCAAGCTCAACCCCCTGGACCGGATCGCGCAGGTCAGCGGTCTCGCCGCGATCCAGCTGCGGTTCGCGCTCATAGGTCTGCTCTTCATCGGCGCGGTGGCGCTCGCCGTGCGGCTGCGCAGGGGCCGGCACTTCGACCTGGCCACGCGGTTCGCCTCCGCCGCCCTCGCCGGCCTGGCCAGCGGCTTCGTGGCCGCCGGTGCGGTCGTCGCCCTCCACGGGACGCCCTGGCCGATGTTCGGCCTCAACGGAGACAGCGGCCGCATCGTCGAGTGGGCCCAGGCGGTGGCCAACGGCCGCCCCTCCGGCTCCCCGGTCTACCCGCCGGCCCCCCTCTACACCCTCGGCCACTACGCCGAGTGGTTCCGCGGCGGCAATACCGCGTACGCCTTCAAGGACCTCCAGATCCTCGGCGCCGCGGCGTTCGGACCTCTGGTCTACCTCTGCTGGCGCATGCTGCTCGGCCCGGTCCGGGCCCTCGCCTTCGGCGTGGCACCCGCCTTCGCGCTGATCGACGCCTACAAGCCCTACAGCCAGACCGTCCTCGTCGTACTGGTCCCGGTCCTGGTCGCGATGGTGGTGTCGCTGAGCCGCAGCGGCACGCAGGGCTGGCGGCCGCTCCTGCTCAAGGGCGCGGGGTTCGGTGCGCTGCTCGGCGTCATGTTCCTCACCTACTCGGGCTGGTTCCTGTGGAGCGCGGCGGGCGTGCTGTTCGCCGCACTGCTGTACTTCCCGTGGCGGGACGGCCGGCTCGGCCGGATCAAGGGCGCGGCCTTCCTCGGCGCGTCCCTGGCGGCGTTCCTCGTGGTCGCGGGGCGCTACCTCATGGTCATGCTGACCGAGGGGCAGACCACCAAGGACTACAACTTCCGCTTCGACAACTTCACCGACCCGGCGTACTACCTCATGTGGCGCACGGACATGCCCGGCAAGGTCGGTGAGTGGCCGCTGCCCGGCGAGTACGGCGGGGTCGGGCTGTTCGCCCTGGTCACCTTCGTCGGCGTGGGCGCCGCGATCTGGCTGGGCATGCGCAAGCCGATGGTCATCACCATCGCCGCGATGTTCATCAGCGCCTGGGTGATGCGCATGTACATCGCCTCGCACATGTACGAGACGCAGACCGTCCAGCTCTACACCCGCACCAACAACCAGCTGCTCTACTGCGGGCTGCTGCTGTGCGCGCTCGTCGTCCACCTGGTCTCGCTGCGGATCGCCGCGCGCCGGTCGCAGCCCGACGCCGGAACGGGGACGGGTACGGCGAACACGGCGGGCACCGGCTTCCCCGGTCGCGAAGGCGCCGTGATCGGGGCCCTGTGCGCCCTGCTGCTGCTCCTCGGCACCGTCTCCTCCTCGATGGCCGACCGCTACATGCCGGCCAAGGAGAACACGTACCGGATCCTGCCCTGGGTCTCGCACACCATCACGGAGCGGGACGGGAGCTGCCCGAAGTACGCGCCCGGCGGCACGTGCTCCAAGGACGGCGACCAGAGCTGGCTCGGCTTCATCCGATGACTTCCGGGGGACCGATGACTTCCGCACTGACGCGGCTGGCCGACTGGTCGGCGGGAACACCCAAGCGGCTCTGGCTGATCTCTTTCGCCCTGTTCTTCACGCTCACGGGGTCGTGGGCGGCCGCCAGCCCCCTCGGCAGCTCCCCCGACGAGCATGCGCACTTCATCCGTGCCGCCGCCGTGGCCAGGGGGCAGATCGGCGGGACCGAGGTGATGGTCCCGCACACGGTGGCGGGCATCGAGGGGCACTTCGCCGAGACCGGCGTGCAGCTCCCGCAGTGGTACCGCAACCTGCCCACGGTGCACGAGTGCTACTCGTGGCGCGAGGCGCAGCCCGCGTCCTGCGCCCCCTCGCTCGGCACGTCCGAGAAGATCGCGCAGGCCACCACGGCGGCCGGACGCTACCACCCGGGCTACTACCTGGTGACCGGCTGGCCGAGCCTGCTGGCGGACGGCCCCAAGGGGCTGTACCTCATGCGCTTCATGTCGGCGCTGCTCTGCTCGGCCCTGCTGGCCAGCGCGGTGGTCACGGCCGCCGAATGGCGCCGGCGCTCGCTGGCGATGCTCGGCGTGTTCGCCGCGGCCACCCCGATGACGCTCTACATGTCCGGCATGGTCAACCCCAGCGGCGGCGAGATCGCCGCCGGGATCCTGGTGTGGACGGCCCTGCTGTCGATCGTCCTGTCGCCCGACCCCGTGCTGTTGAACCGCAGACTGGCCCGGCTGGGCATCGGCGGCCTGGTGCTGATCAACATCCGGCCGCTCGGACTGATCTGGTTCGGCGGGGCGGTCGTCTTCTGCCTGCTGCTGACGCAGCGGCGCGGACTGCTGGGGCAGGTGCTGCGCCGCAAGGCCCTGTGGCTCTGGACGGTGCTGCTGGGCCTGGCGACGGCCGGCGCGCTGCTCTGGGCGGCGAGGCACCCCGACAACTCGAAGATCGACATCCCCGACTCGCTGACCACGGGCGTCGCCGCGAAGAGGACCCTCGGCAACACCGAGGTCTACATCAAGCAGATGCTCGGATTCTTCGGCTGGCTGGACACCCCCGCCCCGGCCTTCATGTACCTGGTGTGGATGGCGGTGCTCGCCACCGTCGTGGTGCTGGCGCTCGTGCACGGCCGCGCGCGCGAGGTCGTGGCGATGCTCGGCATGCTGGTGGCCGTCGTCATGGTGCCGGTGGCCGCGCAGGCCTCGCAGGCGGAGCGCATCGGCATGGTGTGGCAGGGCCGCTACCTGCTGCCCTTCGCCGTCGGCCTGCCGTTGATGGCCGTGGCCGTCTGCGCCACGCGCGCTCCGGAGCAGGTCTTCCCCTGGCGACGGCTGGTGGGCCTGTCCGTCGTCGGCCTCGCGCTGGCGAACCTGTCGGCCTTCTACTGGACGCTGCGCCGGTTCGCCGTCGGGACGAACGGTTCGTGGGTGGCGACCTCGGCGCACTGGGCCCCGCCCGGCGGCTGGGTCCTCTGGACCTGCGTGTACGCGGTGGCGGCCGTCGCCGTCGTGCTGCCCGCCCTGCTGCCCGACCGCGGGGGCGCCGCCCGGCTCCCGGACCTCGACGCCCCGCGTCCGGGCCGCCGCCGACGGGTCCCCGAGCCCGCCTGACGCACCCGTCCGGCGGCCCCGTCAGAGGGCGGGGCCGACCGAGGCGGTCACCACCGAAGGGGTGCAGTCGTCCGCCTCGGCGAGCAGCGTGCCGCCGGGGGCCCACACGGCCGAGCGGCCGCAGCCGGTCCACGGTCCCGCCGGGCCCACGTGGTTGGCGAGGACGACGTACAGACCGTCCCGCTCGGCGATCCCCGGATACACGGTGGCGCGCTCGCGGATCCCGTCGCCGGTCCCGTACAGGGAGCTCGCCAGGTGGACCCGGCAGCCGTCGGCCGCGCCCCGGCCCGGCAGCCCGGGGAAGTGGTTGTCGTAGCAGACGCCCAGCGAGAAGCGGACCCCGAGGAGTTCGAAGCGCCCGTCGGCGGTTCCGGGCTCGAAGACGTCCTGCTCGTGGCGGAAGAGGTGCTGCTTGCGGTACGTCGCCACGTGCGCGCCGTCCGCGTCGTGGACCAGCGTCGCGATGGCGGGCCGCGGGCCGTCGCCGGGCAGGGCCACGTTGACCGCGGTGGCGATCCCGGCGGCGCGCAGCGGGTCCAGCCGGGGGTCGTCGGCGGCGGTCCACAGCCCGGGGTCGGCGGCGAGCGCGTCCAGCTCGTAGCCGGTGAGCGTGAACTCCGGGAACACCACCAGTGCGGCGCCCTGCTCACGGGCGGTCACGGCGAGGGCGGCGGCCTGCGCGGCGTTCGCGCGGACATCGGCGGGGACGCACGTCATCTGTGCTGCGGCGATCTTCACCCGGTCAGGATGCCAACCCGTCCGCGGTTTCCTTCAGCAGGGTCAGCAGGGCCGCGGCGGCCGGTGAGGGGGCGATCCCGCGCGGGGTGGCCGCGTAGACCCCGCGGCGCGGGGCGTCCTGCGGGTGCAGCGGGACCAGCACGAGGTCGGGACGTACGGAGGAGGCGGCGAGCTCCGGTACGAGGGTGACGCCGAGCCCGGCCGCGACGAAGCCCTGCTTGGCGATCCAGTCGGCGGCGACGAAGCCCGCACGGGGGCGGAAACCGCCCGCCAGCGCGGAGTGCATGAGGGTCTCCTCGGGGCGGGTGCCGGCGGCGATCCACTCCTCGTCGGCCAGTTCGGCCAGCCGCAGCCCGGTGCGTCCGGCGAGCCGGTGGCCGCCCGGCAGGGCCACGTACATGCGCTCGTCGAGCAGGTGGTGCGGGGTGCAGTCCCGGGGCGGCCGCCCGGAGGTCTCGGCGACGACGGCGAGGTCGAGCTCCCCGGCCGAGAGCAGGGCGAGGTGCTTGGCCGAGGGACCCTCGGTACGGGTGAGCGCGACGGCGGGGTGGCGGGCCCGGAAGGCGGCCAGTGCGCGCGGCAGCAGCGCCGCGTCCGCGGTGGAGAAGGAGCCGATCCGCAGCCGGCCGGCGCCCAGGGTGCGCAGCGCGTCGAGCTCGGCGCGGGCGGTGCGCAGGCGCTCGCCGACGGCCTCGGCGTGCGGGAGCAGGACGCGGCCGGCCTCGGTGAGGCGGACGCCGCGCGGGAGCCGGTCGAAGAGCGCGGCGCCCCACTCGTCCTCCAGGGTCTGGATCTGCCGGGAGACGGCGGACTGGGTGTAGCCCAGGGAGCGGGCGGCGGCGGTGAAGGAGGCCAGGCGGGCCACGCGCAGGAAGACCTCGTACAGGCTGTGCGGAGTCGGCATGGCACCCATGCTAGACATTCGCTTGTTGCATGAACGGTCGGGGCCTAGCGTCGGGGCATGGACACAGCGCAGCAGATCGCATTCCTCGGCCTCGGCAACATGGGCGCCCCGATGGCCCGTCACTTGCTGGCCCACGGACACGGGCTGACGGTGTGGAACCGGACGCCGGAGAAGGCGCGGCCGCTGGCGGAGGCCGGCGCGACGGTCGCCGCCACGCCCGCCGAGGCCGTCCGGGCGGCGGACCTCGTCATCACCATGCTGGCCGACCCGGCGGCCCTGCGGGACGTCGCGGAGAGCGTGCTGCCGGCCCTGCGCCCCGGCGTCCACTGGATCGACACCTCCACGGTGGGGCCGGAGGCGGTGCGCGAGCTCGCCGGGCGGCTGCCGGAGGGGGTGACGCTGACCGACGCGCCCGTGATGGGGAGCGTCGACCGGGCGGCGGCGGGGGAGTTGTGGGTGCTGGCGGGCGGCGACCCGCTGCCCGGCCCGGTCCGGCGGGTCCTCGACACCCTCGGCGAGGTCACGGTGTGCGGCCCGGCGGGTTCGGGCGCGGCGCTGAAGCTGGTGCTGATCAACACGGCGGTCGGCGGGGTGGCCCTGGTGGCCGAGGCACTGAGGCTGGGCGGAGCCCTGGGTCTGCCGGAGGAACTGGTCCGCGCGCAGCTGGCCCGCGGACCGCTGGCGGGCGCGGTGGCGCGTGCGTACGCCGACGCCTCGCACTTCCCGGTCGCCCTGGCGGCGAAGGACGTGGCCCTGGCCACGGCCCGTGCGCCGCTGCCGGTCCTGGAGTCGGTCCACGCCGCGCTGACGTCCCGCCCGGACCTTGCGGCCCGGGACCTCTCCGCCCTGCGCCCCTGACCGGCCGGGGCCGGAGGCAGGGCCGGGGCCGCGGGCGGGGGAGTGCGCCCCCGGGATGGATCAACCTGCATAAAATGCCGGTGTGATCTTCATTGTGGTGAAATTCCCCGTCAAGCCCGAATACGTCGACGCCTGGCCCGACAAGGTCGCGCCGTTCACCCGCGCCACCCGCGCCGAACCCGGCAACCTGTGGTTCGAGTGGTCGCGCAGCCTGGAGGAGCCGAACACCTACGTGCTGGTCGAGGCCTTCCAGGACGACGCCGCCGAGGCGCACGTCACCTCCGAGCACTTCAGCGCCGCGCTGGAGACCATGCGCCCGATGGTGACCCGTACGCCCGAGATCGTCAGCACCACCATCGAGGGTGCGACCGGCTGGAGCCGGATGGGCGAGCTCCAGGTCGACTAGGCCCTCAGGCCTCCGGGCCCCGCAGCAGGGTCAGGAAGGCGCGGAAGGCGGCGGGCATGTCCACGGACTCCGGGGCCAGCAGCCACTGGTACTGGAGTCCGTCCATGACCGCCGTCAGCAGCGGGGCCGCCTGCTCCGGGGTCAGGCCCGAGGGCAGGCGGTCGCCGAACTCGGCGCGCAGAACCGCCGCCATCTCCGCCCGGACCTGGGCGTAGCGCTCGGTGAAGAACTCCCGGGCCGGATGCCCGTCGGTGACGCTCTCGCCCAGCAGCGCCGAGAAGGTCTGCACGATGCCCGGGCGCATCGCGTTGTAGTCCACCAGCGAGGCCAGCAGGTCCAGGCGCCAGGTGTCCGCCGCGGCGCGCGAACCGCCGCCCGTGTCCCACCGGTCGCGTTCCTCCAGCACCGCGACGAGCAGCGCCTCCTTGGTCGGGAAGTAGTGCAGCAGCCCCTGCTGGGTCAGGCCCACGCGCTCCGCGACCGTGCCCAGGGACGCGCCCCGGTAGCCGCGCTCCGCGATCACCTCGACGGCGGCGCGGACGATCTCCCCGCGGCGCTCCTCGCTTCTCGCCCTGGCCATCGCCATGGCACCCCTTCCGTGCAATCCCGTCGGCAGGACCGTAGGAGGACCGTACGACATCCGCATATCACGAAAAGATAACAAACCCTACCGCTCACCAGGCGGCGGGTCCACGATGGGGGCACCGCACAGCGCCGCACCGCGCAACCGCACCGCTCTCGACGAGGAGGCACGGCCGTGACCGATGCCGATCAGGTCCGCGATCAGATACGGGACGACGCCGTGGAGGCGGCGCTCGACAAGCTCGACCTCGACACCAAGGCCCTTCTGCTGGCGGGCCAGGACATGTGGTCCCTGCCCGCGATCCCCGCCATCGGGCTGAAGTCCCTGGTCATGTCCGACGGCCCCATCGGGGTGCGCGGCGTGCGCTGGACCGCCGACGACCCGTCCGTTGCCCTGCCCTCCCCGACGTCGCTCGCTGCCGCCTGGGACCCGGAACTCGCCCGCCGCGCCGGCCGGCTCCTCGCCCAGGAGGCCCGCCGCAAGGGCGTCCACGTCCTGCTGGCGCCCACCGTCAACCTGCACCGCTCCCCGCTCGGCGGCCGCCACTTCGAGTGCTACTCCGAGGACCCGTACCTCACCGGAGCCATCGGCAGCGGCTATGTGAACGGCGTCCAGGACGGGGGGGTCGGGACCACGGTCAAGCACTTCGTCGGCAACGACGCCGAGACCGACCGTTTCACCGTCAACAGCGTCATCGCCCCGCGCCCGCTGCGCGAGCTCTACCTCGCGCCCTTCGAGGCCATCGTCGCCAACGCCCACCCCTGGGGCATCATGACCGCCTACAACCAGGTCAACGGCACGACGATGACCGAGCACCGGTACCTGGTGAACGAGGTCCTGCGCGGCGAGTGGGGCTTCGACGGCGCCAACGTCTCCGACTGGATGGCCGCCCGCTCCACCACCGGCGACATCCTGGGCGGCATGGACGTGGCCATGCCCGGCCCGACCACCGTCTACGGACCCGCCCTGGCCGAGGCCGTCCGCGCCGGGGAGGTCCCCGAGTCCGCCGTCGACGACGCCGTGCGCAACGTCCTGCGCCTCGCCGCCCGCGTCGGGGCCCTGGAGGGCGCTCCCGCCGTCGTCGAGACCGCCCCGGCCCCGGTCGACGGCCGGGCGCTGGCCCGCGAGCTCGCCGCCCGCGGGTTCGTCCTCGTGCGCAACGAGGACGGCGCCCTGCCGCTGGACGCCTCCGCCGGGCACACCGTCGCCCTGCTCGGCGCCGCCGCGCGCGACGCCCGGGTGCTCGGCGGCGGCAGTGCCACCGTCTTCCCCGAGCGGGTCGTCTCCCCGCTCGACGGGCTCGCCGCGGCCCTCCCGGAAGGGGCCCTGACCTACGCCGTCGGAGCCGACCCCTCCGAGGAGCCCACCCCCGCCGACAAGGGGTTCGAACTCGTCGCCGTGTGCCGCGACGCCTCCGGGGCCGTCCTCGGCGAGGGCGGCCTGCCCACCGGCCAGGTCCAGTGGATCGGCGACGACCTGCCCGCCGGCGCCACGTACGAGACGATGGCGAGCATCGAGGTCCGCGGTACGTTCGTGCCGCGCGAGAGCGGTGAGCACGCCTTCGGCACCCGCGGGCTCGGCGCCTTCTCCCTCGCGGTCGACGGGCGGCACCGGTGGAGCGGCGTCCAGGAGATGGGCGACGAGGCCGACCCCTTCGAGGCCTTCTTCGGGGCGCCCAGCGAGCGCGCCCGCGTCACCCTCACCGAGGGCGAGCCCGTCGAGGTGTCGCTGACCTACCAGGTCCCCGACGTGACCGCGCTGCCGCTCAAGGCGATCATGTTCTCGCTGCTCCACCTCGGCCCGCGGCGCGACCCCGACGAGCTGATCGCCGAGGCGGTGGAGGCCGCCCGCGCCGCCGACACCGCCGTCGTGGTCGTCGCCACCACCGAGCGGGTGGAGTCCGAGGGCTTCGACCGCGCCGACCTCGCCCTCCCGGGCCGCCAGGACGACCTCGTGCGGGCCGTCGCCGCCGTCAACCCGAACACCGTGGTCGTCGTCAACGCCGGCTCCCCGGTGGAGCTCCCGTGGCGCGAGGACGTCGCCGCCGTCCTGCTGACCTGGTTCCCCGGGCAGGAGGGCGGGGCCGCGCTGGCCGACGTACTCCTCGGGGAGGCGGAGCCGGGCGGGCGGCTGCCCACCACCTGGCCCGCCCGGTTCGCGGACGCGCCCGTCACCGAGGTCGTCCCCGCCGACGGGCGCCTGGAGTACGGCGAGGGCCTCTGCATCGGCTACCGGGCCTACGAGAAGCACGGCGTCGTCCCCGCCTACCCCTTCGGGCACGGCCTGGGCTACACCGACTGGGCGTACGAGTCCTTGGAGGCCACTGCCGACGCCGTACGGGTCCGCGTCACCAACACCGGTACCCGGCCCGGCCGCGAGGTCGTCCAGGTCTACCTGGCACCCGTCGAGACTGCGTCCAACGGCGCGCGGAGCACGACGGTGGAGCGCCCGGCGAGCTGGCTGGCCGGCTTCGCGAGCGTCGCCGCGGGCCCCGGCGAGAGCGTCGAGACCGAGATCCCGCTGCCCGCCCGGGCCTTCGAGATCTGGGACGAGGAGGCCCGCGGCTGGCTGCGGATCGGCGGCGCCTACGAGGTCCGCGCGAGCCGCGCGCACGGCGACACCCGGCTGACCGCGACGCTCGACATCGCGTGACACGCCGTATGGCCGGAAATCACCCCTGAAAGCCGGTCCGGGGGCGGGCCCTGACTCCCGCCCCCGGACCCTGCGCGCACGGGGAGGTCAACGCGGCGGTTCGGCGGTCGTCACCTGGCGGTGTGCCAGTTCCGCCAGCCGCGCCTGCCCGTCCTTGCCCGGATGGAACCAGTCCCAGCGGCTCAACTGCTCCGCCGCGAAGGGGTACTGGAACACCGCGCCGCCGTCGTAACGGCACAGCGCGTCCTTCCCGCAGACCTCGCGCAGCACCTCGTTGTACTCGACCACCCGCGCCCGCACCTGCTCGCGCCGGGCCGTGGCCCCCGTGGCCAGCGACAGCGGATCGGCGAGCATCGACTGGCAGATGCCCAGCTTCCACACCTGGCGCACCATCGGGAGGTCCTTGCCCTGCTCCCACAGCCGCTGCAGGTCCGGCACGCTGGAGACGTACACCTGGGAGGCCGGGGACGCGGCCCGCAGCTGCGCGAGGGCCTGCTCGAACCCGGACCGGAACTCCGCCACCGGGGTCATCGACGAAGCGGTGGGCCGGCAGGCGTCGTTCGACCCCACCATCACCGTGACCAGGTCGGGCTTGTGCGCGGCGGCCGCGGTCAGCTGGCCCGGCAGGTCCGCCATCCGCGAGCCGGTCACCGCGTAGTTCCAGCTGCGCCCGGGCACCGCGGCGTCCCCGAGGAGCCGGGCGGCGAGGGAGCGGACGGCGGGGTCGCTGCCGGTGGCCCAGGAGACCTCGGGGCAGTCGGCGAGGACCGAACAGGCGTCGAAACCACGTGTGATGGAGTCGCCGGTGGCGGCGATCGAGGTGGGCGCGGTGTTCCACCGGGGAGCGGACTGCGCCCCGCGCTCGCCCGGGTCGGCCGACCCGCCCGACTGGCACCCGGTCAGGGCCCCGGTCAGCAGCGCGACCGTCGCGCCCGCACCCGCGAGAGCACGGCGCGCGCGGCGGCGGGGAGCGGTGGTGCGCATGGGAAGGACCCCTCCTTGTGGCCCCCACGTCCTTCGGGGGGTCCTGCTGAGTGAAAGCTCTGTGTTTACCGGCCTCGGAGCGACCGTACGTCACACCGGGACCCCTGGCGCACGGTAGCTTTTTCCCGTGGCGTTTCGGCCGCAGGTCCCGTTGCGCAATGTCAAATAATTTCCGTTACATTACATCACGTCACATACTGTCCGTTTTCTGGAGTTTATTCCCGACCTCGTCCACCACTGGAGGTCCCGGTGACGACACGTGGAGTTCTGTACGTGCATTCCGCACCGCGCGCGCTCTGCCCGCACGTGGAATGGGCCGTAGCGGGCGTGCTCGGGGTGCGGGTGAACCTCGACTGGATCCGGCAGCCCGCCTCCCCGGGCACCTGGAGAGCCGAGTTCTCCTGGCAGGCCGAAGCGGGCACCGCCTCGAAACTCGCCTCCGCGCTGCGCGGCTGGCACCTGCTGCGCTTCGAGGTGACCGCGGAGCCCTGCCCGACCGCCGAGGGTGAGCGCTACAGCTCCACACCGGAGCTCGGCATCTTCCACGCCGTCACCGGCCTGCACGGCGACATCCTGATCCCGGAGGACCGGCTGCGGGCCGCGCTGGCACGGTCCACGCGCGGCGAGACCGACCTGGAGGCGGAGATCGCCAAACTGCTCGGCAAGCCCTGGGACGACGAACTGGAGCCCTTCCGCTACGCCGGCGAGGGCGCCCCGGTCCGCTGGCTCCACCAGGTGGTCTGACCTGCGCCACGGCCGGTCGGAACGTGAAGGGCCCCGCACGGCGACTGCCGTGCGGGGCCCTTCACGTCGAACACGTCGAACGGATCAGACGCTTCGGAAGGCGAGCGTCACGTTGTGGCCGCCGAAGCCGAAGGAGTTGTTGATCGCGGAGATCGGGCCGTCGGCCGGCAGCTTGCGCGGCTCGTCCCGGACGATGTCCGCGTCGATGTCGTCGTCGAGCGCGTCGATGTTGATCGTCGGCGGGGCCAGACGGTGGTACAGCGCCAGCACGGTCGCGACGGTCTCGATACCGCCCGCGCCGCCCAGCAGGTGACCGGTCATCGACTTGGTCGCGGAGATCGCGATGTGGTCGAGGTCGTCGCCCAGGACCTTGCGCAGGGCCTTGATCTCGGCCGTGTCACCCTGCGGGGTGGACGTGGCGTGCGCGTTGACGTGGACCAGCTCGGCCGGGTCGAGACCCGTGTTGTCGAGCAGGTTCTGCACCGCGGCGGCGACACCGCGGCCGGTCGGCTCGGGCTGCGCGATGTGGTGGCTGTCCGCGGACAGGCCCTGGCCCAGCACCTCGCAGTACACGCGGGCGCCGCGCTTGGCGGCGTGCTCGGCGGACTCCAGGACGACGACGCCCGCACCCTCGCCCAGGACGAAGCCGTCACGGCCCTTGTCGTACGGACGGGAGGCCGTCTCGGGGCTCTCGTTGTTCTTCGACATCGCCATCATGTTGGCGAAGGCGGCGATCGGCAGCGGGTGGATCGCGGCCTCGGTGCCGCCCGCGACGACCACGTCGGCACGGCCGGTGCGGATCATCTCGACGGCGTAGCCGATGGCCTCGGCGCCGGACGCGCAGGCGCTCACCGGAGTGTGCACGCCGGCCTGGGCGTTGACTTCGAGACCGACGTTGGCCGAGGGGCCGTTCGGCATGAGCATGGGGACGGTGTGCGGGGAGACCCGGCGCACACCCTTCTCCTTCAGTACGTCGTACTGGTCGAGGAGAGTGGTGACGCCGCCGATGCCGGAGGCGATCACGGTGCCCAGGCGGTCGGGCGCGACGGACTCGTCCTCGCCCGCCGGGGCGGTGTAGCCGGCGTCGGCCCACGCCTCGCGGGCCGCGATGACGGCGAACTGCGCCGAGCGGTCCAGCTTGCGGGCCAGCGGCCGGGGCAGGACCTCACTCGGGTCCACGGCGACCGGGGCGGCGATGCGTACCGGGAGTTCGGCGAAGCGCTCGCCCTCCAGGGGCTTGACGCCGGAACGGCCGGCGAGCAGACCTTCCCAGGTCGAAGCGCTGTCGCCACCCAGCGGAGTGGTTGCGCCGATACCGGTGACGACCACGGTGCGATTGGTCGGGCTCACAGGAATTCTTTCTCCACGTCTCAGAGGGTGCTGAATTGTCACGGCGCCACCGCCGGGTGGCGACAAACGCTCGTCAGGCTCAGGCCTGGTGCTTCAGGATGTAGTCCGCGGCGTCGCCGACCGTCTTGAGGTTCTTGACGTCCTCGTCCGGGATCTTGACGTCGAAGCGCTCTTCGGCGGCGACGACGACCTCGACCATGGACAGGGAGTCGACGTCCAGGTCGTCGGTGAAGGACTTGCCGATCTCGACGTCCTCGACCGGGATGCCCGCGATCTCGTTGACGATCTCGGCGAGGCCCTCGACGATCTCCTGCTGCGTGGCGGCCATGTGGCGCTCCTTCTCTGGGTAACTGGGTAGAAAGACCGGGATGTGGATCCCGGCCCTAGGGGAGGGTAACGACCGTCGCGGCGTAGACGAGCCCCGCCCCGAAGCCGATGACGAGCGCGGTGTCGCCGCTCTTCGCCGCTCCGGTCGCCAGGAGCCGCTCCATGGCGAGCGGGATCGAGGCGGCCGACGTGTTGCCGGTGGTCTCCACGTCACGGGCGACCGTGACGTGCTCCGGCAGCTTCAGAGTCTTCACCATCGAGTCGATGATCCGCATGTTCGCCTGGTGCGGGATGAAGACGTCCAGGTCTTCCGCGGTGATCCCGGCGGCGTCGAGCGCCTGCTGGGCCACCTTGGCCATCTCGAAGACGGCCCAGCGGAAGACCGCCTGACCCTCCTGCGTGATGGCCGGGAACTTCTCTCCGGCGTCCTTGCCGAGGTACTCGTCCCACGGCACGGTCTGCTTGATCGTGTCGGACTTGTCGCCCTCGGAACCCCACACGGTGGGGCCGATGGCCGGCTCGTCCGAGGGGCCGACGACGACCGCGCCGGCACCGTCGCCGAACAGGAAGGCCGTCGCGCGGTCCTCCAGGTCCGTGAGGTCCGAGAGCCGCTCCACGCCGATGACGAGGACGTACTCCGCGGAACCCTCCACCACCATGCCCTTGGCAAGGGTCAGGCCGTAGCCGAATCCGGCACAGCCGGCGGAGATGTCGAAGGCGGCGGGCTTGACCGCGCCGACCCGGTGCGCGATCTCGGTCGCGACGGCCGGGGTCTGCTTGAAGTGCGAGACCGTGGAGACGATCACCGCACCGATCTGCTCGGGGGCGACACCGGCGTCGGCCAGTGCCTTGCCCGAGGCCTCCACGGACATCGCGGCGACGGTCTCCTGGGGCGAGGCCCAGTGCCGGGTCGCGATGCCGGAGCGGGAGCGGATCCACTCGTCGGAGGAGTCGATGGTCTCGAGGATGACCTCGTTGGGCACCACACGGGTCGGGCGGTAGCCGCCGACACCGAGGATGCGGGCGTAGGGGGAGCCCTTGGCCGGCTTGATCTTGGACATGCTGTGTGGGCTCCTTCTCTCAGGCCGTCAGTTCGGCGACCAGCGCCGCGGCCTTCTCGAGATCGTCCGGGGTCTTCAGCGCCACGCTCGGTACGCCCTTCAGCGCGCGCTTGGCCAGACCCGTCAGGGTGCCGCCGGGGGACAGCTCGATGATCCCCGTGACGCCCAGCTCGGCGAACGTCTCCATGCACAGGTCCCAGCGGACCGGGTTCGCGACCTGGCCGACCAGGCGGGCGACGACGTCGGCGCCCGTGGTGACGACGAGGCCGTCCTTGTTCGAGACGTACTTCAGGGCCGGGTCCGCCGGGGCGAGAGCCTCGGCGGCCTTCGCCAGCTCGGCGACCGCAGGGGCCATGTGGTGCGTGTGGAAGGCGCCCGCGACCTTGAGGGGAACGACCTTCATGGAACCCTCGGGCTTGTCGGCCTGCAGGGCTTCGATCTGCTCCATCGTGCCGGCGGCCACGATCTGGCCCGCGCCGTTGATGTTGGCCGGGGTCAGGCCGAGCTTCTCCAGGTGCGCGACGACGACGGCGGGATCCCCGCCGAGGATCGCGGCCATGCCCGTCTCGGTGACGGCAGCGGCCTCCGCCATGCCCAGCCCGCGGGTCCGGACGAACGACAGCGCGTCCTTCTCGGGCAGCACGCCGGCGATGGCCGCGGCGGTGATCTCACCGACGCTGTGGCCGGCGACGGCGCCGAAGACCGAGGCGGAACCCAGCGCGGAGGCGGACAGCAGACCCGCGGCGACCAGCAGGGGCTGGGCGACCGCGGTGTCGCGGATCTCCTCGGCGTCGGCCGTCGTGCCGTAGCGGGCAAGGTCCAGCTTGATGGCGTCGGACCACTCGGCGACGCGGTCAGCGGCACCGGGGAGGTCGAGCCAGGGAGTCAAGAAGCCGGGCGTCTGAGCGCCTTGGCCGGGAGCGACGAGTACGAGCACCCTCACACTCTCTCTTGTGGATGGTCCCTGCCGCCCGTGGGGACAGGGACCAAGAACCGTCGGGGTAATTGTTGATGTCCCACAAAAGTCTAGGACTGGCCATCGCCGTCGGCCAGACGCCCCAGAATCAGGGCGATCCGCAGCGTGAACGCCGATCGGACATCTGACGGCGACCATCCGGTGACGTCGGTCACACGTCGCAGCCGGTAGCGCACCGTGTTGGGGTGCACGAACAGCATCCGGGCCGCCCCTTCGAGGCTGCTCGCCTGCTCCAGATAGACGCTCAACGTCTCCAGCAGTGCCGACCCCGCCTCCTCTAGCGGTCTGTAGATCTCCTCCACCAGCTGTTCCCTGGCAGCCGGATCGGAGGCGATCGCGCGTTCCGGCAGGAGATCATCCGCCAGGACCGGCCGCGGCGCGTCCTGCCACGCCGTACAGGCCTTCAGTCCGGCCGCCGCGGCCTGCGCCGACTTCGTGGCGTTCAGCAGGTCGGGCACCACCGGGCCGGCCACCACCGGACCCGCCGCGAACGGCCCGATCAGGGACTTCGCCACCTGCATCGGGTTGTCGCTGCCGCCCGCGATGACGACCAGGCGGTCCCCGAGCACACCGGTGAGGACCTGGAGCTTGTGGTGGCGCGCCGCCCGCCGGATGGCCTCGACCGTGAGCTCGCTGTCGCCCTCCGGCGCGGTGCCGAGCACCACGCACACGTGCTCCGGGGAGTTCCAGCCCAGCGCCGCGGCCCGCGACAGCGCGCCCTCGTCGGCCTCGCCGGACAGCACCGCGTTGACGACCAGGGACTCCAGCCGGGCGTCCCACGCCCCGCGGGCCTCCGCGGCCTGCGCGTACACCTGGGCGGTCGCGAAGGCGATCTCCCGGGCGTACACCAGCAGCGCCTCGCGCAGGATCGACTCGTCCCCGGGGGCGGCCACCTCCTCGATCGCGGTCTCCATGACCTCGATCGTGGTGCGGACCATCTCGACGGTCTGACGCAGGGTGATCGCCCTCGTCAGCTCGCGCGGAGCCGTGCCGAAGACGTCGGTGGAGATCGCCTGCGGAGTCTCCGGATGCCGGAACCACTCGGTGAACGCGGCGATACCGGCCTGCGCGACCAGGCCGATCCACGAGCGGTTCTCGGGTGGCATCGCCCGGTACCACGGCAGGGTCTCGTCCATGCGCGCGATCGCGTTGGCGGCGAGCCGGCCGGAGGACTTCTCCAGGCGGCGCAGCGTCGCGGTGTGCGGATGGGCGGGAGCGGGATGCGCGGCGTGTGTGGCGGGCGAATGCTCACGTTCGGGTTGAGGCACGGGACAAGACTGCCTTATCGGGAAGGCTGCGCCGAGTCCGGTCCCGTGTCCGGGCCCGGCTCCGTCCCACGGCTGGGGCTACCGTGGCCCTCATGATTGATGTACGCCGCGGCGCCGACCGGTACGAGGGAGGAGACCCGGCGGCCGGGATCAGCACCCGGCACGCCTTCTCCTTCGGGTCCTTCTACGACCCGGACAACCTGCGCTTCGGTCCCGTCCTGGCCTGCAACGAGGAGACCCTCGCGGCCGGCGCGGGCTTCGACGAGCACCCGCACAGCCACACCGAGATCGTGACCTGGGTGATCGACGGCGAACTCACCCACCAGGACAGCACCGGCGAGACGAGCCTCGTCCGGCCCGGTGACGTGCAGCGGCTCAGCGCCGGATCCGGGGCGCGCCACGTGGAGCGCAACGACGGCGACCGGCCGCTGCGCTTCGTGCAGATGTGGCTCTCGCCGCTCGCCGCGGGCGGCGATCCCTCGTACGAGGTGCGGCGCGGCGTCCCCGACGGCACGCCCTACGAGGTCTCCGCGGCCGGCGCGGCCCTGCACGTACGGCGCCCCGGCGCGGGCGAGCGGGTCGCCGTACCGGCCGCCGAGCGGGTGTACCTGCACGTGGTGCGCGGGGACCTGCGCCTGGACGGGGCCGAGCTGGGCCCGGGGGACTCGGCGCGGATCACCGCCGAGAAGGGACTGGAGATCGTCGCCGGGTCCCCGGGGGAGCTGCTGATCTGGGAGCTGCCCGGCTAGGCCGTGTCCGCTAGGCCGTCTCTTCCGGATCTTGCCGGGCCCGCGCCGCCCGGCACCGCACCCGGCCGCGTTGTCGAGGCGCCCGAGTACGTCCAGTACACGGGCGCCCCTCCGCCTTGCCGGCCACGGCACCGGACGACGCGGGCCCGACCGACAAGATCCGAAAGAGACGACCTAGACCGAGCGGAGTTCGGCCAGGACCGCGTCGGTGAAGGGGGTCCAGGCCTCGACCGCCCACGGGCCGAAGGGCCGATCGGTCAGCGCCACGCAGGCCGCGCGCGCGTCCGGGTCCACCCACAGGAAGGTGCCGGCCTGGCCGAAGTGGCCGAAGGCGCGCGGGGAGGAGGTCAGGCCCGTCCAGTGCGGGGACTTGCCGTCGCGGATCTCCATGCCGAGGCCCCAGTCGTTGGGGGACTGGCTCCCGTACCCCGGCAGGACGCCCTTGAGCCCGGGGTGGACGACCGAGGTGGCCTCGGCGACCGTGCGCACGTCGAGCAGCCGGGGCGCCTGCAGTTCGGCGGCGAAGCGCAGCAGGTCGGAGACGGTGGAGACGCCGTCCTTGGCGGGCGACCCGTCCAGGGTGGTCGACGCCATGCCCAGCGGCTCGAAGACGGCCTGGTGCACGTACTCCGCGAAGGGGATGCCGGTGGCCTTGGCGATGTGGTCGCCGAGCACCTCGAAACCGGCGTTCGAGTACAGCCGGCGGGTACCGGGCGCGGCCATCGCGCGGTGCTCGTCGAACGCCAGGCCGCTGGTGTGCGCGAGCAGGTGACGGACCGTCGACCCCTCGGGCCCGGCCGGCTCGTCCAGCTCGACCGCCCCTTCCTCGTGGGCGACGAGGGCGGCGTACGCGGCCAGCGGCTTGGTGACCGACGCCAGCGCGAAGCGGTGGTCGACGGGTCCGTGCGAGCCGGCGAGGCTCCCGTCGGCGCGTACGACGGCCGCCGCGGCGGTGTCCACGGGCCAGGTCTCGATGATCCGCAGGCTTTCCATGCCGCTCAGGGCCTCCTTGCTGTCCATGCGGCCGAGCCTACTTGCTTGGAGTGCACTCAAGGGATTTAGCGTGGGGCCATGAGCCAGAGCCAGAGCCACAGCCTGAGCCTGACGCAGACGCGGTACACGATCAGCGAGGTGGAGGCCCGGACCGGTCTGAGCCAGCACACCCTGCGCTGGTACGAGCGGATCGGTCTGATGCCGCACGTGGACCGCTCCCACTCGGGCCAGCGCCGCTTCACCGACAAGGACCTCGAATGGCTGGGCTTCGTGGGCAAGCTGCGCGCCACGGGGATGTCGGTGGCCGACATGGTCCGCTACGCCGAGCTGGTCCGCGAGGGCGAACACACCGTCGAGGAACGCCGTGAGCTGCTGGAACGGACGCGGCGCGAGGTGCGGGCGCGGATCGGGGAGCTGACGGACGCACTGGCGGTACTGGATTACAAGATCGACATGTACACGATGAAGACGGTCCGGAGGGGACAGCCGTGACGGAGTACCGCGAGACCCTGGAGCAGGCAGAGCTCGGCAAGGGCGGCCCGGTGGTCGGCATCCAGGGCCTGGGCTGCATGGGCATGAGCGAGTTCTACGGGGACACCGACGAGGCGGCCGCCCGGGAGACCCTGGAGGCGGCGCTGGCCGCCGGGGTGACCCTCTTCGACACGGCGGACGTCTACGGCCGCGGCCGCAACGAGGAGTTCCTGGCCCCGTTCGTGGCCGCGCACCGCGACGAGATCACGCTGGCGACGAAGTTCGCCATAGAGCGCAACGACGACCCCGCGTACCGGGGCATCCGCAACGACCCCGCGTACGTCCGCGCCGCAGTCGAGGGCAGCCTGCGCCGGCTCGGCGTGGATGTCATCGACCTTTATTACATGCACCGGCGCGACCCGGCCGTGCCGCTCGCCGAGTCGGTGGGCGCCATGGCGGAGCTGGTGCGGGAGGGCAAGGTGCGCCACCTCGGGCTGAGCGAGGTCACCGGAGCGGAGCTGCGCGAGGCGTACGCCGTGCACCCGATCGCGGCGCTCCAGTCGGAGTGGTCGCTCTTCAGCCGGGACGTGGAGCGCAGCGCCGTGGCCGCGGCGGCGGAGCTGGACGTGGCCTTCGTCCCGTACTCCCCGCTCGGCCGGGGCTTCCTGACCGGGGCCTTCGCGGACGCGTCCGCGGAGCTGTCGCAGAGCGACTTCCGGCGCCACCAGCCGCGGTTCACCGGCGACAACGCGAGGACCAACGCGGCGCTGCTGGCCCCGGTCCGGGAGATCGCGGCGCAGCGGGGCGCGAGCCCCGCGCAGATCGCCCTCGCCTGGGTGCAGCAGCGTGCGGCGGTGCACGGGCTGACCGTGGTCCCGATCCCGGGCACCCGCCGGGCGGAGCGTTTGCGCGAGAACACCGCGGCCACCCGGATCACCCTGACCGCGGCGGAGCTGGCGCTGCTGGAGCCGATCGCCGCGCAGGTCGCCGGGGACCGCTACCCGGACATGACCTCCACGTCGGCGGCCCGGGAGGGGTAGCCGTCCACGGCAGGACCTGCCCGACCTGCCCGACCCGCACGACCGGCCCGAGCTACCCGGGCTCGGCGGTGAAACGATCCCTCAGGGCGGCGTACTCGCCGTCGGTCAGGAGGCCGGCCGCGTAGAGCTCGCTCAGGTGCCGCAGCCGTTCGTCGCCGGAGCGGCCGCGGGCGGCGGCGACCGGGGTGCGGGTGCGCGTGGCGGCGAGGACGGCCGCGGCGAACGGCAGCGACTCGTGCACCGCCCCGTAGCCCACGCCGAAGACGGCCGTCGCGAGGTCGTGGTCCGGTCGGGGGTCCGCCGGGGTCTGCCGGGGCTCGCGCAGCAGCAGCCGCAGGTGGCCGCCGGTGCCGCCCGGTGAGCGCCACTCGACGCCGGTGAGCTCGGCCAGCGGGTAGCGCTGGTCGCCCGCCTTCCACTTCGTGCCGGTGGCGCCGGTGCGCGACCAGTGGAAGGCGACCGAGGAGCCGTCGAATCCCACCCGCGCGTCGTGCGCCTTCAGCTGGAGCGGCGGCTGCGGTACGTCGACCAGGAAGCGCGGGGCCGGCTCGGCGGCGTCCGGCCCGAGCTGCGCGCGCACGGCGGCGGCGAACGCGGCGGCGGACGTCGCCCGGTCGCCCGGCAGCACCATCCGGTACGGGTCGCACGCCTCCTTCAGCTGCCCGGCGGCGGCCTCCATCAGCGGATCCGCGCCCGGGCGCGGGACGGCACGCAGAACCACCGTGTCCCGCCTTCCGGCGGTCACGGTCACAGCGGACACCGCTTCCAGAGGGATCCGGCGCGAACCCAGCGCTTGCCACAGTCTTGGCGTTCGCATCCCCCGTGCGAAGCGGATGAGCACCGAGTCCGAGTCGAACTCCCAGACGGCATGGTTTCCGGCCAGTACGTCACCCATGCGCCACATCGTAAAGGGAGCCACCCCCGTGCGTCCCCCTCGAAGCGGTGGCCGATTTCCGAGCCTCTACGCGCGTCAGTCCTGCTCTGTCCCGGAAATTCCCCGTCGGCACACGTCGTCGCCGGTCGCGCACACAACGGAACCGAACGCACCGGTTCCGATCTTGGCGAAGTTGGTCATCGAATCCGTACCTGGCGCGAAATAGCCGGTGTGGTTCTTCGCCCTGGCCGAGGACAGCAGTCGCGCGCCGAACTCCGGGGACACCGGATCGGCACCGTGGCCCACGCCCCCGACCTCCAGGTGCGGTACGTCCGCGATCCAGTCGCCCTCGTCGCGCGTCGCCCAGACCCGCGCCGTGGTGTGCAGACCGGCGACGTTCTCCGCCCGCATGCCGGGGCTGCCCGCCACCACCACGTCCGTCACCCGCCGGGGCAGCTCGTGCGCGGCGACCCCGCACACCACCGATCCGTAGCTGTGGCAGAACAGCGCCACGCTCGAGTTCCCGGGCAGGGACACCGTCAGGGCCTTCAGCCGGACGGCGCCGTCGAAGGCCATCCGGCCCGTGGCGGCGTCCATGCCGACCCCGGTGGGGGCGGTGTAGCCGGCCCAGGCGATGACCGCCGTCCGGCTCTTCGGCGCGGCCGTCCGCTCGGCCTCGTACAGGGCCTCGGCCATGCCCACCGGGGAGGTCAGCCGGCGCTGGGTGCGCTCGAAGGTGAGGAGATCGGTGTCCACGCCGGGAACGATCACCGAGACCCGCTCGGCGCCGTCGAGGTCGCCGAAGACCTCGGCCACCCGGCCGCCGGCCGTGGGGTCGAACGCGAGGATCTGCCGGCCGGGTTCGGCGAGCGAGGCGAAGCGGTGGGACCGCCGGGTGGCCTCGGCCCGGTCGGCCGGGGTCAGTGCGACGTCGCGGCTGCGGGCCTCCTCGACCAGGCGGGCCTTTTCCAGGCCGTGTTGGTTGGCCCGGTAGCGCGTGGCGACGGGCGCCCCGTCGAGGTTGCCGACGACGAGCGGGTAGCCGTCGGCGAGACGGGCCCGCTGGGCGCCGTCGAGGCCGGCGAAGAAGCGGGCCACCGTCCGTACCGGGGCGTCCGCGGCCGGCACCGGGCGGCCGTCCAACCGCGCCTTGGACCAGGCGTCGAGGGCGGTGACGCGCAGCGGCGTGCCCCCCTCGGGGCGGTGCACAGCCGTCCAGCCGGTCGTCGCCAGCATGATGAAGACGACCGCCAGCGCGAGCAGGGTGCGCAGGGCGGCCGGGCGCGGGTCGGCGCCTGGAGCGGTGGTGTGGGCGAGGCCGGGCAGATTCACTGGGACCAGCGTAGGAGACCGATTCCGGGCGTGGCGCGCCGGGTGACGGGGTTCACGCCCGACCGTGGGACAACGCGAGCGGCCGGCCGCCGGTCGCCGAGCCCCGGGCGAAAGATCCCAAATGTCGCCTTCTGTGGGCGGCTCAGCCCCAGCGCCCCGCCAGAGCTGGGCCGATGCCGTCGAGGTAAGTGTCCGTCAGCCGGCGGATCGCCTCCACGCTCGTGTCGTCCCCCCGCCCCCAGAGCCGCCCCGTGACCCTCATCACTCCGAAGACCGCGGCGACGGCCACCCGTGGCCGCGGGTCGGCGTCCACGTCCAGGCCCTCGCGGGCGGCGATCAGCCGGGAGATCCGCTCCTCCAGCTCCGTGGAACGCCGTAGGTGCACCGCGAGCAGGGCCGGGGTGGATTCGATCAGCTGGTAGCTGCGCATGTAGAGGTCGACCGGGACCACCTCGCGGAGCGCGCCGTCGACCGTGTCCCACGCGGCGAGCACGGCGCCCCGGAGCGCCTCCAGGGGCCCCTCGGCCGCCGGCCGTGCGTGCAGCTCGCCGACGAAGTGCGACTCCACCAGGTCCTGGACGGCGAAGACGACCTCTTCCTTGTTCGCGAAGTAGCGGAAGAAGGTGCGCTGGGAGACGCCCACCGCCGCGGTGATCTCGTCGACGGTGGTGCGCTCGTACCCCCGGGACACGAAGAGCACGAGCGCGGCGCGCAGGAGCGCGCTGCGGGTGCGCCGCTTCTTGCGTTCGCGCAGTCCGGCCACCGGCGCGGCCGGCGCCGTCCGCTCGTCGATCGCCACCGCCGGGCTCCTTTCTGACGCCGAGTGGGCGGTCAGAGTACCCGTGGCCGACGGCCCGGAGGCCGATTGGCCGAGCCGTGCCGGGCCGTTTGCGAAGGGGCGCCGGACCGGCCCCGGATCACACGTTCGGGTCGTCCGCGCGGGGCGGCCGCAGCCGCACGGGGGCGGGTACGGGCCCGCCGCGAAGGCTCCCGGACGGGTCAACTCCGTACGTGCCGAAGGCCCGCCGGACGGTTCCGCCGAGGCTGTCGCCTATCAGGGTGGACCCGCCCGGCGCCCCTTCCGCCCGAGCGTCACCGCAGGTCAGCGTGGTGTCGGCGGAGCACCGGAAGCGGTCCGGGCGCCCGCCGTCCACAAGGAGTTGACCCGTCATGCGTACGTGTGGAACCACGCGCCTCACCACCGTCCTCGCCGCGACCGCCCTCGCCCTCACCGCCCTGATCCCGACCACCGCCGGCACGGCGCACGCCGCGGGCCCGCCGGGTCTCGGGGCCTGCGCGAGCGGACAGCTGTGCCTGTGGGCGAAACCGGACTTCAAGGGTGCCCGGCAGACCCATGAGCTGAGCACCCTCGACATCAACAGCTGCACCGCCCTGCCCGCCGGCACCAGCGCCCAGTCACTGGTCAACCGCACCGGGCGCCCGGTCACCACCTACCAGTCGGCGGAGTGCGCGGAGACCGGCGAGTTCCAGACCTACCCGGGCGACGGGGTCTGGCTGCCCCAGTCCCCCTACCAGGTAAGGGCCTTCAAGGTGTGGGAGCGGTAGCTTCCCGCTGCGCCGGGGCGCCCGGCCCGGCGGCGGCCGGCTGGGTGGAGGCCGGCGGTGCGGAGACCGGCGGGGCGGCCGGCTCCGCCGCGCCGCCCAGCCGGGCGACCTCGCCGCGCAGCGCCCGTACCTCCGCCTGGAGCTCCCGGATCGCCGCCAGCTGGAGCCGTTCCGCCTGGTCGTCGCGCTCGAAGCGGGAGATGAACCACGCGGCGATGTTGGCGGTCACCACACCGAGCAGGGCGATCCCCGACAGCATCAGCCCGACCGCCAGGACACGGCCGAGACCGGTGGTGGGGGAGTGGTCGCCGTACCCGACCGTCGTCATCGTGGTGAAGGACCACCACACGGCGTCGCCCAGGTTCTTGATGTTCCCGTCGGGGGCGTCCCGCTCCACGCTCAGCACGGCCAGCGAGCCGAACATCAGCAGCCCGACGACCGCCCCGGCCACGTAGGTCGTCAGCTGGATCTGCGGGGCCATCCGGGCCCGCCGGCCCACCAGCATCAAGGTGGCCACGAGCCGCAGCAGCCGCAGCGGCTGCACGAGCGGCAGCACCACGGCCGCCAGGTCCAGCCAGTGGGTCCGCACGAACCGCCCGCGGTCCGCCGAGAGGACCAGGCGCACCAGGTAGTCGGCGGCGAAGGCCCCCCACACGGTCCACTCCACGTAGGTGCAGGCGCCGTGCACCCGCGCGCTCGCGTCCGGAGCGACGATGGGCACGGCGTACGCCACGGCGAAGGCCACGGCGAGGACGAGCAGCGGGGTCTGGCTCCGCCGCTCCCACAGCAGCTGGCGGGAAGGTTCCTTCATGCGGAGCATCGTAGGCAACGCATAAAGAGGGGCGGGCCCCGGCCGAAGCCGGGACCCGCGCCCAGGACCGCGTACGCGGCGTCCACCCGGCCCCGGCAGGGGTCAGGCGTCGCCGCCGGCCGCGCCCGGGTCCGCCGCCGCCACGTCGAGCAGCTGGTACTTGTCGACGGCCTGCTTCAGCAGCGAGCGGTCCACCTTCCCCGCCTTGGCCAGCTCGGTCAGCGTCGCCAGCACCACCGACTGGGCGTCGATGTGGAAGAAGCGCCGGGCCGCACCGCGCGTGTCCGCGAAGCCGAAGCCGTCCGCGCCCAGCGAGGTGTACGCGCCGGGCACCCACCGCGAGATCTGGTCCGGAACGGACCTCATCCAGTCCGAGACCGCCACGAACGGCCCCTCCGCACCCGAGAGCTTCCGCGTCACGTACGGGACGCGCTGCTCCTCCTCCGGGTGGAGCAGGTTGTACTCCTCCACCTCCACGGCCTCGCGCCGCAGCTCGTTCCAGGAGGTCGCCGACCACACGTCCGCCCGGACGTTCCACTCCTCGGCGAGGATGCGCTGGGCCTCCAGCGCCCACGGCACCGCCACGCCGGACGCCATGAGCTGCGCCCCGATGGTCCCCGAGGTGCCCTGCGAGACCCGGTGGATGCCCTTGAGGATGCCGTCAGCGTCGACGCCCTCCGGCTCCGCCGGGTGCTGGATCGGCTCGTTGTAGACCGTCAGGTAGTAGAAGACGTCCTCGGCCTCGGGGCCGTACATCCGGCGCAGACCGTCCTGGACGATGTGCGCGATCTCGTACCCGTAGGCCGGGTCGTACGCCACACAGCCCGGGTTGGTCGAGGCCAGGAGCTGGGAGTGACCGTCCGCGTGCTGCAGGCCCTCACCCGTCAGGGTGGTCCGGCCGGCGGTCGCACCCAGTACGAAACCGCGCGCGAGCTGGTCGGCCATCTGCCAGAACTGGTCACCCGTGCGCTGGAAACCGAACATCGAGTAGAAGACGTAGACCGGGATCAGCGGCTCGCCGTGCGTCGCGTACGCCGAACCCGCGGCGATCAGCGAGGCCGTGCAGCCGGCCTCCGAGATGCCGTCGTGCAGCATCTGGCCCGTCGGGGACTCCTTGTACGCGAGCAGCAGGTCGCGGTCGACCGCCTCGTACTGCTGGCCCAGCGGGTTGTAGATCTTGGCGCTCGGGAAGAAGGCGTCCATACCGAAGGTGCGGTACTCGTCGGGCGCGATCAGCACGAAGCGCTTGCCGATCTCCTTGTCCCGCATCAGGTCCTTCAGGATGCGGACGAAGGCCATCGTGGTGGCGATCGACTGCTGGCCCGAGCCCTTCTTGGCCGCCGCGTAGGTCTTCTCGTCCGGCAGCTGCAGCGGCTTGGCGCGCACCACACGGGTCGGCACGTAGCCGCCGTGCGCGTTGCGCTGGTCGTGCATGTACTGGATCTCGGGCGAATTGCGGCCCGGGTGGTAGTACGGCGGGGCGCCGCTCTCCAGCTGCGCGTCCGTGATCGGGATGTGCAGGCGGTCGCGGAAGCGCTTGAGGTCGTCGACCGTCAGCTTCTTCATCTGGTGCGTGGCGTTGCGGCCCTCGAAGTTCGGGCCGAGCGTCCAGCCCTTCACCGTCTGGGCCAGGATCACCGTCGGCTGGCCCTTGTGCGCCTTGGCCGCCGCGTACGCCGCATAGACCTTCTTGTGGTCGTGACCGCCGCGGCCCAGGTGCTGGATCTGGTAGTCGGTCATGTTCTCGACCATCGCGCGCAGCCGCTGGTCACCGCCGAAGAAGTGCTCACGGATGTACGCGCCCGACTCGGTGGCGTACGTCTGGAACTGCCCGTCGGGGGTGGAGTTCATCTTGTTGACCAGGATGCCGTCGCGGTCCTGGGCCAGCAGCGGGTCCCAGGAGCGGTCCCAGATCAGCTTGATGACGTTCCAGCCGGCGCCCCGGAACTGCGACTCCAGCTCCTGGATGATCTTGCCGTTGCCGCGGACCGGGCCGTCGAGGCGCTGCAGGTTGCAGTTCACGACGAAGGTCAGGTTGTCCAGGCCCTCGCGGGCGGCGATCGACAGCTGGCCGAGCGACTCCGGCTCGTCCATCTCGCCGTCGCCGAGATACGCCCAAACGTGGGACTTGGAGGTGTCCGCGATCCCGCGCGCCTCCATGTACCGGTTCATCCGGGCCTGGTAGATCGCCCCCAGCGGGCCGAGGCCCATCGAGACGGTCGGGAACTCCCAGAAGTCCGGCATCAGCCGCGGGTGCGGGTAGCTGGAGAGGCCGTACGGCGCCTTCGACTTCTCCTGGCGGAACGCGTCGAGCTGCTGCTCGGTGAGCCGGTCCAGGAGGTAGGCGCGGGCGTAGATACCGGGGGAGGCGTGGCCCTGGAAGAAGATCTGGTCGCCGCCGTCGCCCTCGTCCTTGCCCCGGAAGAAGTGGTTGAAGCCCACGTCGTAGAGGGATGCGGAGGAGGCGAACGTGGCGATGTGGCCGCCGACGCCGATCCCGGGACGCTGGGCGCGCGAGACCATGACGGCCGCGTTCCACCGGGTGGCGTTCAGGACCTTGCGCTCGATCTCCTCGTTGCCGGGGAAGAACGGCTCGTCCTTGGTGGCGATCGTGTTGACGTAGTCCGTGCTGCGCATCTCGGGCACGGCCACGCGCTTCTCGCGCGCCCGCTCGATCAGCCGCAGCATGAGGTAGCGGGCCCGCTCACGGCCCCGCTCGTCGACCGCTGCGTCCAGGGAGTCGAGCCACTCCTGCGTCTCCTCCGGATCGAAGTCCGGGACCTGACTCGGCAGGCCGCCAATGATGATCGGATTGCGATCGGATGCGGAAGCCACGCTGTTCCTTCGCTGTCGGGGGCGTCGTACTGAGGCCGTAACTGGGGGGCGCCGCCTCCCATGGTCTTACGCTCGGCCGTAATCGTCATCCGTACCACTGGGTAATCCCTGCGATCGGCGGGGAGACCCGGCAAGGTGCGGAAGGGGTCCGGTCCGCGGTGCGGGGTGGCGGGTGCGACCAAATCGCAACCTTACGCCCAGGCCGGTCACCGGCCCCGGGAGGCCGTTCGTCCCTCAAACAGGTAGGAAAGTCCTCATGCGATGCGAATGAGCTGGAATGGTGTGGGATGAATCACCAGAGGTGCACACGGGCACGCTGAAAGTTGCGGCGAGACGGCCGTAATCGTCACCGTTTCGACGGTCTCGGCGGCCGGGTACTTGCGCGATCCGCCGCGCCCGTGTGGACTACGCCCAATGCTGCGCGTACGCGCGCCGCCGAAGACATTCACCGAACATGAGCAGGAGGCACCCCGTGAGCGCGACCGCGGACCACGCGGAGAGCCTGGCCGCCCGGCTGGGTTTCCAGTCCGAACAGGTGGTCCAGGAGATCGGCTACGACGACGACGTCGATCAGCAATTCCGTGACCTCGTCGAGGAACTCGTCGGCGAACTCGTCGACGAGGAGTACGACGATGTCGCCGACGCGGTTCTGCTGTGGTTCCGCGAGGACGACGGCGATCTGACGGACGCGCTGGTCGATGCCACCGAGCTGGTCGAGGACGGCGCACTGATCCTGCTGCTGACCCCCAAGACGGGCCGTGACGGCTACGTCGAGGCCAGCGACATCAGCGAGGCCGCCGAGACCGCCGGCCTCTCGCAGACCAGGAGCGTCAGCGTCGGCAAGGAATGGGCCGCCACCAAGCTGGTGACGCCCAAGACCGCCGCCAAGTCCAAGCGCTGAGCCGCGCCCGCTGCCGAGCGGACACGCTTCCACACCCCGCCGACCAGGTGACCCCGGTCGGCGGGGTGTGTGCGTTCCGTGCGTTTCACGGACCCGGGTACGCCCGGTCAGGATCTAGGCTGTGACTCACCCGAACAGCCCAACGCGGGGATGCGGGAACGAAGGGATGCGAGAGATGGCGATCGAGGTCGGCGACAAGGCCCCGGACTTCGAGCTCAAGGACAACCACGGCGCCACCGTGCGGCTCTCCGACTTCCGGGGGGAGAAGGCCGTGGTGCTGCTCTTCTACCCGTTCGCGTTCACCGGTGTCTGCACCGGCGAGCTGTGCGAGCTGCGCGACCGGCTCCCGCGCTTCCAGAACGACGACGTCCAGCTCCTCGCCGTCTCCAACGACTCCGTGCCGACCCTGCGGGTCTTCGGCGAGCAGGAGGGCCTGGAGTACCCGCTGCTGTCGGACTTCTGGCCGCACGGCGAGACCTCGCGCGCCTACGGCGTCTTCGACGAGGGCAAGGGCTGCGCGGTCCGCGGCACCTTCATCATCGACAAGGACGGCATCGTGCGCTGGACTGTCGTCAACGGACTGCCCGACGCGCGTGACCTGAACGAGTACATCAAGGCGCTCGACAGCCTCTGAGGGCCTCTGCACGGTCCGATACGTGCAGTTCCCTGCGAAAACCGTTTACAGGCGGGAACCCGTCACTAGGATCGAAACGTTGATCCGGTAGCAACCGCACGACGGGGCACCGCCCCACACAGAACCCAATGGAGGACCCGTGGGAGTCAGCCTCAGCAAGGGCGGCAACGTCTCGCTGACCAAGGCCGCACCGAACCTGACGGCGGTCATCGTCGGTCTGGGCTGGGACGCTCGCACCACCACCGGTGTCGACTTCGACCTCGACGCCAGCGCGATCCTGACCAACGACCAGGGCAAGGTCGCCAGCGACGCGAACTTCGTCTTCTTCAACAACCTCAAGAGCCCCGACGGCTCGGTCGAGCACACCGGTGACAACACCACCGGTGAGGGCGAGGGCGACGACGAGGCGATCAAGGTCAACCTCGCCGGCGTCCCGGGCGACGTCGCCAAGATCGTCTTCCCGGTCTCGATCTACGAGGCCGAGACCCGCCAGCAGAGCTTCGGCCAGGTCCGCAACGCCTACATCCGCGTGGTGAACCAGGCCGACAACACCGAGCTCGCCCGCTACGACCTCTCCGAGGACGCCTCGACCGAGACCGCCATGGTCTTCGGCGAGCTCTACCGCAACGGCGCGGAGTGGAAGTTCCGCGCCATCGGCCAGGGCTACGCCTCCGGCCTGCGCGGCATCGCGCAGGACTTCGGCGTCAACGTCTGAGTCCGAGAGCAGTTCGTCCGTCCGGCGCCGTGCACTGTGTGTACGGCGCCGGACGCGCTTCACCCGCACCACCGCACCACTGCTCCGCCGTCACATCGCCACACCGTCGTCCGGGGAGGACCACAACATGGGCGTCACACTCGCCAAGGGGGGCAATGTCTCCCTGTCCAAGGCCGCACCGAACCTCACCAGGGTTCTGATCGGCCTCGGATGGGACGCGCGCTCGACCACGGGAGCCGACTTCGACCTCGACGCCAGCGCGCTGCTGTGCAACAGCGGCCGGGTGCTGGGGGACGAGTACTTCGTCTTCTACAACAACCTGAAGAGCCCCGAGGGCTCCGTCGAACACACGGGGGACAACCTCACGGGCGAGGGCGACGGCGACGACGAGTCGATCATCATCGACCTCACCAAGGTGCCGGCGAATGTGGACAAGATCGTCTTCCCGGTCTCGATCCACGAGGCGGACACCCGCCGGCAGAGCTTCGGCCAGGTCAGCAACGCCTTCATCCGCGTGGTCAACCAGGCCGACGGCCAGGAACTGGCCCGCTACGACCTTTCCGAGGACGCTTCCAGCGAGACCGCGATGATCTTCGGCGAGGTCTACCGGTACGGCGGCGAATGGAAGTTCCGGGCGGTGGGGCAGGGGTACGCGTCGGGGCTCCGGGGCATCGCTCTAGACTTCGGGGTCAACGTTTCGTAAAGCCGTACAAGACGCATGGGGTGCCAGGTGCCAGTGGTTCTGAAAACCTTCGGCTGGTCGTTCGCCATCACGGCGCTCGGCCTCGCCTTTGCCGCGTGGCAGTGGGGGTGGGAGGCGTTCGGGGTCGTACTGATCCTGTCGATCCTCGAAATCTCGCTGTCCTTCGACAACGCGGTCGTCAATGCCGGAATCCTGAAGAAGATGAATGCCTTCTGGCAGAAGATCTTCCTCACCGTCGGCATCCTGATCGCCGTCTTCGGTATGCGGCTGGTCTTCCCGGTGGCGATCGTCGCCATCAGTGCGAAGGTCGGCCCCATCGAGGCGATCGAGCTGGCCCTGGACCAGCCCGAGCAGTACGAGGCCCTGGTCACCGACGCCCACCCGGCCATCGCCGCGTTCGGCGGAATGTTCCTGCTGATGATCTTCCTCGACTTCATCTTCGAGGAGCGCGACCACAAGTGGCTCGCCTGGCTGGAGCGTCCGCTGGCCAAGCTCGGCAAGGTCGACATGCTCTCGGTCTGCATCGCCCTGATCGCGCTGCTGGTCTCGGCGATGACGTTCGCCGTCAACGCCCACACCAGCACCGGCCACGCGGACAAGTCCGCCACCGTGCTGCTCGCCGGCGTCGCCGGCCTGATCACCTACCTGATCGTCGGCGGCCTGTCCTCGTACTTCGAGGACAAGCTGGAGGAGGAAGAGGAGCGCGAGCACGAGGAGGAGGAGAAGGCCAAGGCCGCGGGCAAGCCCGTCTCCGCCGTCGGCCTCGCCGGCAAGGCCGCGTTCTTCCTCTTCCTCTACCTCGAGGTCCTCGACGCCTCGTTCTCCTTCGACGGGGTCATCGGCGCCTTCGCCATCACCAACCACATCTTCTGGATGGCGCTCGGCCTCGGTATCGGAGCCATGTACGTCCGTTCGCTCACGGTCTACCTGGTCCGCCAGGGCACCCTGGACGACTACGTCTACCTGGAGCACGGCGCGCACTACGCGATCGGCGCGCTCGCCGTCATCCTGCTGGTCACCATCCAGCACGAGATCAGCGAGATCATCACCGGCCTCATCGGCGTGGTGCTGATCGCCGCCTCGTTCTGGTCCTCGGTGCGCCGCAACAAGCGCCTGGAACTGGAGGGTTCCACCGCCGAGGCATGACCGCGGCGTTAATGCGGAACGCTCCATTGCGGGGCGGTCCGCCGGGTTCACGGACCCGGCGGGCCGCCCCGTTTTCCGTAGGCTTCGCGGGGACCAGGGGATCAGGACCAGGGGGGTAGGGGATGGGCTTCTTCGACGGCATCTTGGGCAGCCGGGCGGTGCAGTTCCAGTCGGGCAGTGCCTCGTCGAACGCGATCGAGCTGACCAAGCGGCATGCGACGGTGTCGCTCAGCAGGCAGGGCGCCGTCCACGGCAACCTGCGCGTCAACCTGTCCTGGCGCATGCGCACCTCGGACATCGGCGGCCGGTCCGGCCAGAGCGGCCAGCTCTTCCGCCACCCGTTCAAGCTGTTCAAGCCGGACATGGTGCAGGCGCACACCCAGGGCATGGTCAACGTCGACCTCGACATGGGCTGCCTGTACGAGCTGACCGACGGCACCCGCGGCGCCGTCCAGCCGCTGGGCAATCTGCTGGGCGACCTCAACGACCCGCCGTACGTCAAGCTCAGCGGCGACGACCGGTTCGGATCGGGTTCCGGGGAGACCCTCTACATCAACCTCGACCACGCCGACGAGATCAAGCGGCTGCTGGTCTTCGTCTACATCTACGACCAGACCCCGGCCTTCGACCGCACGCACGCCATGGTCACCCTCTACCCCGTGACGGGCCCGAGGATCGAGATCCCGCTGGACGAGCGGCACCCGCAGGCCCGCTCCTGCGCCGTCGTCTCCCTGGAGAAGGTCAAGGGCGAGCTGGTCGTCAAGCGCGAGGTGAAGTTCGTGTACGGGTTCCAGTCCGAGCTGGACCGGCTGTACGGCTGGGGGCTCCAGTGGGGGCGGGGCTACAAGAGCACCAAGAGGTGACCGCGGAGCCCGACCGGAGCCCCCGGGCCCTCAGCGTCGGATGAACTGAGGGCCCTGCGCCGGCAGCCGGAAGGACGGGTCGCCGCCCGGACCCGGCACCGGGGCCGGGGACACCGGCTGCGGGTACCCGTAGGCGGGCTGGGAGGCCGGCGGAGCCTGCGTCGGCGGGGTCATCAGGGCGGTCTGCTCCGAGGCCGGCCCCGCTGCGGAGGCCGCCGCGCCCGCGACGGCGTCGGGGTCGGCCGCGTTCTCGTCGACCGAGATCCCGTGGTCGGTCGCCAGGCCCACCAGGCCGTCGGAGTAGCCCTCGCCGAGCGCCCGGAACTTCCACCCGTCGCCCCGGCGGTACAGCTCCCCGCAGATCAGCGCCGTCTCCGCGCCGGTCTCTGGCCGTACGTCGAAGTAGGCCAGCGGCTCGGAGCCACCGGTCGCGGTGGCGTCGTAGAGCAGGATCCGCAGGTCGCGGACCCGCTCGAAGGGGACGTCCTCGGCCGAGGCGACCACCAGGATCCGGTCCACGCTCGGGGTCACCGTGCGCAGGTCCGCCTGGACGGCATCGGTGATCGCGTCGCCGATCTGCTTCTTGCCGAGGCGCCAGACAGCGCCCGAGGGGTGCCGGGGCTGGTTGTAGAAAACGAAGTCCTCGTCCGAACGCACCCGGCCGTCCGGGCCCACCAGCAGCGCCGAAGCGTCCACGTCCGGCACCTCGGGGCCGCCGGTCCAGCGCAGCACCGCCCGGACCGCCACGGGGGCCACCGGGATGTTCGAGCCCTTCTGCATCGCGTGCGTCATGCACGTCATCCTGCCCTCCCGGGGTGGAGCGGGACAATGCGGCCCCCCGTAGGGCCTTGTACCGATCGCGAGAGCTGGGCATGGTGCAAGAGGGTTACCTGAACTTCATGTGCTTGAGGAACTCTTGACTCACGTTCGTACGTACTATTACCGGCCATGCCAGTTGGGCCGCCGAGGCAGTACGGGGGAAGCACATGCGTCACTTTGGGCACGTATCGCCCACGGTCCGTAAGGACCTCTTCCACCAGGAACCGGCGGAATTCACCGGCGCCTCGCCCGCACGCGTCCTCGCGGCGGCCCTCGGTGCCACCCTCTACAGCCCCGCCACGCGCCCCGCGCTGGCCGCGGACATCCGCAAACAGGCCGGTCGCGGAGTCGTCTCCATGGTTCTCTGCCTGGAGGATTCCATCAGCGACGCCGATGTCGTGGGAGCCGAGGAGAACCTCGTCCGGCAGTTCGCCGACCTCGACGGCGAGGCCGCGGACACCGCCGAGCTCCCGCTGCTCTTCATCCGCGTCCGCACGCCCGAGCAGATTCCGGACCTGGCGCGGCGCCTGGGCCGCTCGGTGCGGCACCTGGCCGGATTCGTACTCCCCAAGTTCGACGAGCGGCGCGGAATCCCCTTCCTCGAAGCCGTCGCCGCCGCGGAGGCCGCGAGCGGACGGGACAGGCTGTATGCCATGCCCGTCCTGGAGACCCCGGAGCTCCTCCACCTCGAAACCCGGGTCGAAGCCCTCGCCGGCATCTCCCGCACGGTCAACAGCCACCGCGAGCGGGTCCTGGCGCTGCGCCTCGGCGTGACCGACTTCTGCTCCGCCTACGGGCTGCGCCGCACCCCCGACATGACCGCCTACGACGTCAAGATCGTCGCCGGGGTCATCGCGGACGTCGTCAACGTCCTGAGCAGGGCGGACGGCACCGGCTTCACCGTGACCGGCCCGGTCTGGGAGTACTTCCGCAGCCAGCAGCGCCTCTTCAAGCCGCAGCTGCGCCGCAGCCCCTTCCTGGAGGAGGGCGTCGAGGAACTGCGCACCGCGCTGATCGAGCACGACCTGGACGGTCTCCTGCGCGAGATCGAACTCGACCGGGCCAACGGGCTGCTCGGCAAGACCTGCATCCACCCCGCCCACGTCACGCCCGTGCACGCCCTGTCGGTGGTCTCCCACGAGGAGTTCTGCGACGCCCAGGACATCCTGCGGCCCGAGCGCGGCGGCGGCGGAGTGATGCGTTCTGCTTATACGAACAAAATGAATGAAGTGAAGCCCCACCGGGCCTGGGCCGAGCGCACCATGCTGCGCGCCGAGGTCTTCGGCGTGGCGAACGAGCAGGTCGGCTTCGTCGACCTGCTCACGGCCGGGCTCCAGGTGTGAGCGGTCCGGTGGCACAGCAGACGACGAGGAAGGGCAAGACGATCGACGAGGTGTGGTCGGGTACCTGGGTCGCGGACCGGCTGGGCGTCGGCCTGCACGACTCCGAAGGGGGTCCGCGGCCGGGTCCGAGGCTGAGCCCGCGGCTGACGGAGCTGCTGGGCCTGGCCCTGCGGCGCAATCCCAAGCGGGCACACCTGCTCGTCTCGCAGGTGCTGGGCAAGCACGTCCCGCAGTCCCCGCACACGGTGTACGCCGCCGGGTACGGGCTCGGGACCCGCGTACGGGCGCTGCTCGGCGACGAGGCCGCGGCAACCGCCGTGGTCCTCGGCTACGCCGAGACCGCCACCGGGCTCGGCCACTGCGTCGCGGACGGCCTGGGCTCCGCCCCGTACCTGCACTCCACCCGCCGGCCCGTGCCGGGCGTGGCGACGGCCGGCGGCTTCGAGGAGGCGCACTCCCACGCCACCTCCCACCTGCTGCTGCCCGAGAACCCGGCGCTGCTCGCCGGCGACGGGCCGCTCGTCCTCGTCGACGACGAGTTCTCCACCGGCAACACGGTCCTCAACACCATCCGCGACCTGCACGCCCGCCACCCCCGCTCGCGCTACGTGGTCGTCGCCCTCGTGGACATGCGCTCCCCGGCCGACCGCGAGCGGCTCACGGCCTTCACCGCCGAGCTGGGCGCCCGGGTGGACCTGATCGCCCTCGCCTCGGGCACGGTCTCCCTCCCGGACGGCGTCCTCGCCAAGGGACAGGCGCTGGTCGAGGAGTACGAGCGGACGGCCGGAGCGGCTGCGGCGGACGCGGCGGCTGCGGTGGGCGTGCTGGACCCGGCGGCTGCGGCGGGTGCGGCCGCGCCGACAGGCTCCCCGCGGCCCGTCCTGCGCGTCGACCTGCAGTGGCCGCGCGGCCTCCCGGACGGCGGCCGCCACGGCTTCACCCCCGCGCACCGGCAGCGCCTGGAGGCCGCCCTGCCGGACCTCGCCGCCCGGCTCACGGCCGCCCTCGGCAGCGAGCCCGGCCGGGTCCTCGTCCTCGGCAACGAGGAGCTGATGTACGCGCCGCTGCGCCTGGCCAAGGCGCTGGAGGAGACGGGCGCGGCCGCCGAGGTCCGCTTCTCCACCACCACCCGCTCCCCGGTGCTCGCCGTGGACGACCCCGGCTACGCCATCCGCACCCGGCTCGTCTTCCCGGCCCACGACACCCCCGCCGACGGCCCCGGCGACCGCTACGCCTACAACGTCGCCCGCCCGGCGGACGGCGCCGGCTTCGACACCGTCGTCGCCGTCGTGGACTCGGCCGGCGACACCCCCGAACTGCACACGGGACTCCTCGCGGCCCTCGCGCCCCACACCGGCCGCCTCGTACTGGCCGTCGTCCCGTCCTACGTACCGCCCAAGGCGTCCACGTCCTCCATACCGTCCGGCACGCCCGCCGGCACCCGCGACCACCGGCAGGAGCCGATCATGACCGAGCCCCTGCGCGGCCCCGCCTTCTCCTCCTACGCTCCCGAGGACGTCGGCTGGCTGCTCCAGGACCTCTCCGGCGTCCAGCTCGAAGCCCCGACCGAGGAGCGCGAGGAGGCCATCCAGGCAGGCGGTGCGCACTACGCCGAGTCCCTGCCCGTCGAGTACCAGCCCTCGCCCCAGTACCAGGAGCTCTACCGCAGCGCGCTGACCGCCTCCGCCGCCCGCGTGGCCCGCGCCGTCGGCACGGTCACCGAGACCGTCCTCGCCGAACGCTCCCCCTCCCCGGTCCTGGTCTCCCTGGCCCGCGCCGGCACCCCGGTCGGCGTCCTGATGCGCCGCTGGGCCCGTGCCCGGCACGGCCTGGACCTGCCGCACTACGCCGTCTCCATCGTGCGCGGCCGCGGCATCGACGCCAACGCCCTGCGCTGGCTGGCCGCCCACCACGACCCCGCCGACGTCGTCTTCGTCGACGGCTGGACCGGCAAGGGCGCCATCACCCGCGAGCTGAAGGAAGCCCTCGCGGAGTTCCCCGGCTTCGACCCGGAGATCGTCGTCCTCGCCGACCCCGGCTCCTGCGTGCCCACCTACGGCACCCGGGAGGACTTCCTGATCCCCTCCGCCTGTCTCAATTCCACCGTCTCCGGACTCATCTCGCGTACGGTTCTGAGGTCCGACCTGGTCGGGCCCGCCGACTTCCACGGTGCGAAGTTCTACCGCGAGCTCGCCGGAGCCGACGTCTCCGTCGAGTTCGTCGACGCCGTCGCCGCCCACTTCGACGACGTGGCGGACGCAGTCGACGAGGAGGTCAAGGAACTCCTCGCTGCCGACCGCACCCCCACCTGGGAGGGCTGGGCGGCGGTCGAGCGGATCAGCGAGGAGTACGGCATCCACGACGTGAACCTCGTCAAGCCCGGCGTCGGCGAGACCACCCGCGTACTCCTGCGCCGGGTGCCGTGGAAGATCCTGGCGCAGCGCGGCGCCGGGGCCGACCTGGACCACGTACGCCTGCTCGCCGAGCAGCGCGGCGTCCCGGTGGAAGAGGTCGACGGGCTGCCCTACACCTGCGTCGGCCTCATCCACCCCCGATTCACGCGCGGCGCCACCGGCGCCGACGGAAAGGCTGTGGCCTCCAAGTGACTGTCCTCGTAGCCAGTGACCTCGACCGTACGCTCATCTACTCGGCGGCCGCCCTCGGTCTGACCATGCCCGACCCGGAGGCCCCCCGGCTGCTGTGCGTCGAGGTCCACGAGAGCAAGCCGCTGTCCTACATGACGGAGACGGCCGCGGCGCTGCTGGCGGAGCTCACCGAGGACCCGTCCGTCGTCTTCGTCCCCACCACCACCCGCACGCGCAAGCAGTACCAGCGCATCCGCTTCCCCGGCCGCCCGGCCCGGTACGCGATCTGCGCCAACGGCGGGCAGCTCCTCGTCGACGGTGTGCCGGACCGCGACTGGCGGCGGCAGGTCGCGGCCCGTCTGGCCGAGGAGTGCGCCCCGCTGGCGGAGGTCCACGAGCACCTGCTGGCCACCGCCGACCCGGCGTGGCTGCGCAAGGCGCGGCTCGCGGAGGACCTCTTCGCGTACCTCGTCGTCGAACGCGCCCTGGTCCCCGACGAGTGGCTCAAGTCCCTGACCGAGTGGGCCGCGGCCCGCGGCTGGACGGTCTCCCTCCAGGGCCGGAAGATCTACGCCGTGCCGCGCCCGCTCACCAAGAGCGCGGCCATGCACGAGGTAGCCCGCCGGACCGGATCGACCACGACCCTGGCCGCCGGCGACTCCCTCCTCGACGCCGACCTGCTGCTCGCGGCAGACGCCGGCTGGCGCCCGGGCCACGGCGAACTGGCCGACGCGCGCTGGACGGCACCCTCGGTGACCGCCCTCACCGAGGCGGGCGTCGTGGCCGGCGAGGAAATAGTGCGCGCATTCGCCCGCGAGGCCGGGCGGCTCGGCAGACTGGACGCATGAGCAAAGGCAACAGCACGAAGATCACGGACGAGCTGTACCAGTACATGCTCGACCACAACCCCCCGCTGGACTCCGTTCAGCGGGGGCTGGTGGCGAGGACCTACGCCACGTTCCCGGACGTCGCCGGGATGCAGTCCGCGGAGGAGCAGGGGCCGCTGCTGGCCTTCCTCGTCCGCCTGACCGGCGCCCGCCACATCGTCGAGGTCGGCACCTTCACCGGCTTCTCGGCCCTGTCGATGGCCCAGGCGCTGCCCGCCGACGGCCGCATCATCGCCTGCGACGTCTCCGAGGAGTGGACGGCGTACGGCAGGCAGGCCTGGGAGGAGGCCGGCGTCGCCGACCGCATCGAGCTGCGCATCGCGCCGGCCCTGGAGACCCTGCGCGCGATGCCCGCCGAACCCCACATCGACATGGCGTACGTGGACGCCGACAAGGAGAGCCAGATCTCCTACTGGGAGGAACTCGTCCCGCGGCTGCGCCCCGGCGGCCTGATCGTCACGGACAACACGCTGTACCACGGCACGGTCCTCGACGAGTCGGCCACCGGCTCGGCGGCGGGCGTGCGCGCCTTCAACGACCACGTCGCGGCGGACCCGCGCATGGACTCCGTCCTGCTGGCGATCTCGGACGGCCTGACACTCTCGCGCAAGCGGTAGAGCAGGGTCCGCGGCGGGGGGTCAGCCGCAGCCGCCGCCTCCGCAGCAGCCCCCGCCGCCCGCTCCGCCCATGGGGCGCGCGGCCGCGGGGGCGCTGCTCGACCCGCCCACGGCGACGGCGGACAGCAGCTTGACGGTGTCGGCGTGACCGGCCGGGCAGTCGGCGGGGGCGGAGGACTCGGCCATGGGGCGGCTGACCTCAAAGGTGTCGTCGCAGGTCCGGCAGCGGAATTCGTAACGAGGCATGCGCACAGGCTAAGCGCGCCCGCCGCCCGCGCGCTACGCATCCCGAACGGCTCCTGAACGGTGTCGGACCCCTGAACGGTGTCGGACCCCTGAACGGTGTCGGACCCCTGAACGGTGTCGGACCCCTGGTCCCTGGTCCCTGGGGACGGAGCCGGACCCCTGGACGCCGTCGGGCCTCGTCGGGCTTCCTAGACGGTGTCGGGTCGCGCGAGCCGTCCCTGCGCCAGACGCGCCCGGTCCTCCCGGGCGGCCTGCTCGGGGTGGCGTGCCCGCCAGTACGGATTGTCGTGCGGCAGCGCGCTGCCCACCCGCCCGTACATCCCGAACCACATCAGCATCACGCCGACGACGAAGCTGAACAGCACGTTCTGGATCCTGAAGGCCAGGAAGTTCAACCCCGTGTCGAGCAGCGCGAGGTTCACGAACCCGCTCGCGATGAACAACACGCCCAGCACGATGTTCAGCGTCGAGGCGAAAGTCCCGCCGATCACCATCCCGGCGATGAGCAGGCCTCCGATGCAGATCGACAGGACGCTCAGCGCACCATTGGTGTTCAGCGCGAGCACCGTGTCGCCGCCCGTGTCGAAGAACCCGATCCGGTCGACCAGGCCCAGGATCCCGAAGACCACCAGCAGCACACCGGTCAGCCCCGCCCCGACCCGGTACACCTGGCTGAGCTTGTGATCGGTGGGCAGATGGTCGTCGAGCCGTGCATTGACCGGATGCAGGGCGCGCTGCATCCGCCGCGCCACCGGGTGCGGGTCCTGCGGCACGCGGGGCTCGTACGGCTCGTGCGCCACGTAGGGCGCGTAGTGCTCGTGGGGCTCGGTGCACCCGTAAGCCGCGTGGGGCGCATACGGCGCGTGGGACACCGGGGGTACCTGGGACGCACGCGGCTTGTGGAAGGTATGGGCAGCCATGGAGGCCTCCTCTGCTCCGTCCCGTACCCTCCAGCATCCGTCGCCGGACGCCCCACGACAACCAGCGAGGGCACGCAGCGGGGCAGGGGCAGGAGCAGGAGCAGGGGCATGGGCCGGTGCCGGGGCTGCGACGGCCCGGACGACTCACCCGTGGCCGAGCTCCTCCCGGATCCCGGTCACCACCCGGTTCACGGAAGCCCGTACGGCCTCCATCTCCCGGAGGAACGCCCAGTAGTCCGGGTGCCGCTCCTCCAGCCCCTCCAACGCCCGGCCCACCCGCGCCACCGCATCGTCCAGCGGCCGCGCGTGCCGCGGATCCGGCACACTGCGGCCCGCCATCGCCAGCCGCTGCGCGTCCCGGATCGCGAAGCGGGTCCGCTCCACCTCCGCCTGCGGATCCCGCGCCACCGCCTCCAGCCGCGTCAGCCGGTCCTGCGCGGCCGACACCGCCTCGTCCGTCGCGTCCAGCGCACCGCGGACCGCCTCGATCAGCGTCCCCACGTCCGCCCAGCGCTGCTCGTCCCGGGCCACGCCCGCCTCCCGCAGCTGCTCCTCGGCCCGCGACACGTCCCGTACCGCCTCGTCCGGCACGTGCTGGAGGTCCTGCCAGCAGGCCGCGCTGAACCGCCGCCGCAGCTCGCTCAGCACCGGATCCACCCGGTCCGCCCGATTGCGCAACGCCTGCGCCCGCGTCCGCAGGCTCACCAGCCGCCGGTCGATCTCGGCCGCCCGCTCGGGCAGCCGAGCCGCCTCGGCCCGTATGGCCTCCGCGTCGCGCAGGATCCGGTCGGCGCGCTGCACCGTCTCCTGCACCCCGTGCTGCGCCGCGCCCTGGTTCAGCTTGGTCAGCTCCGGCCCCAGCGCCGCCAGCCGCGCGGCCAGGTCGTCGGCCCGCATCCCCTCGGCCCGTACGGCGTCCAGCGCGTCACTGGCCCCGATCAGCGCGGCCCTGGCCCGCTCCCGGGCCGGCGCGACCCGCGCCAGCTGCGTCTCGGCCTTGTCCAGCAACGGCTGCAGGCCCTGCGCGAACCGGTCCAGCTCCCCCTTGACCCGCACGAGTTCATCCCGGGCGCGCGTCAGCTCCTCCCGCGCACGCGTGGCCACCGAGGCCTCCAACTCCGCCCGGTCCAGGTCGTGCGCGTCGACCGCGTCGATGTAGACGTGGCTGACCTGGTCGATGCGCTGCCCGAGCGCGGCGAACTCCTCGGTCGCCTGCCGCGCCGCGGGCGACCCGTCCGCCGCGGCGATGGTCTCGATCGAGATCCGCAGATCCCGCTGCGCCGTGTCCAGCTCGTAGAACGCGGCCGCGGCGGCGTCCTTGGCCGCCTGCGCATCCGCCCGCCGACTCTCGTCCCGCCCACCGAACCACCGCCGGGATGCCGTCGCCACAGTCCCTCTCCCGTACGTGTCCGCCATGCCCCGGTCCATTCTCTCCCACGGGAACGGGTTTGCGTGGGGGGTGCGCCCGCCATGTAGGCTGTCCACTCATCCACGGGTGCGTAGCTCAGGGGTAGAGCGCTGCTCTTACAAAGCAGATGTCGGCGGTTCGAAACCGTCCGCGCCCACCAGCGAAAAGGCCCCCAACCGATCTTGGTTGGGGGCCTTTGACGGCTAAAAGTGACGGCAGTCCCTCACGCGCTCGGCCGCCGTCGGCGCAGCAGCCGGTCCATGTGCCCCATAGCCGCCCGCCGCCCGCCGTCAGCCACGTGGACGCGCTCTCCACTGGGAGCGTAAGCGGCGGCTGATCATGTCGTCACCCGGTAGTGCGTGTTGTGACGTCCCGTGAAGTGGGATGGCCGTGATCCGAGGCTGAGTGGTCGCCCCGTACGGATCCGGTCGGCGTCCGTGGCGGGTCGTGCCTCCGGCTCGGCAGGACCTGTGGAGCAGGCTCCGGTGCGCGGGCAACAGATCTCGCTGTGGAGGGCGGGACCTTCGATCCCGTACGGAGCGGGAAGACGGGCCAACCGCGGTCTCGCTGGGAGTTGGGGGAGGGGCTGCTGGAAACCTCCAGGTCTTGAGTGGATGCGGGGACAGAGCTGCCCCGGTCTTTGACGAGGGGGGCCGCCCGTTTGCGTAGTCCCGGAAATGGGGTGCCGGGATGTCGGTTGGGCTGCCTATGGTCGTGCTCATGACGACGACGTTTGAGCTTGTGCCCGGGGTGATCACGACGCGTGATGAGGTCGTGGCAGCGTTCGGCGGTGGGAAGTATCAAGGCATCGAGCCGGCCAACGAGGCGAAGAAGGTGTTCGTCTACTCCGACCCGTCCGCGGGCGAGGAGTATGGGTACACCTTCGATGGCCGCGCCGAGGACGATGAGTACGGTCCGCTGTACCTGTACACCGGCTACGGCGCCAACGGTGACCAGGAGATGAAGAGCCGCAACAAGTCCCTGCGCCACCACGTCGAGGACGGCCGCGAGCTGCACCTGTTCGTCGCACACGGCAAGGTGCCGGGAAGTAGCGGAGCCATGCGCCAGCGCTACATCGGGCAAATGATGGTGGACCCGATCAACCCCGTGGAGATCCGCCGAGGACCGGGCCAGGACCACAAGATGCGTAACGCCCTGGTGTTTCGCCTGCGGCCGGTTCCGGGGTCGACGCCGGCCTGGAGGGAAGAAGACTGGCTCAAGCCGGCGGCAGGCAACGACGTCGAAGACGTCGACACCGTCCCTATGATCCCTGCGCAGACCAGCGTGAAGGACAAGAAGTCCGAGCAGCACACGACCTCGGAGACGATCGCTGACGTTCCCGGAGGGCCGCGCACGGTTCTGCGCCGCGAGGGCCTGCTGATGGAGGCGTTCAAGAAGGACCTCGAGGCCGCCGGCCACGTACACAAGTCGTTCCAGATCACCATCGCCGGCGAGATGGGCGCCCTCACCCCGGACCTGTACGACATGACCGATCACGTGCTGTACGAAGCCAAGGGACTGACCACCCGCACCAACATCCGCATGGCGATCGGCCAGCTGGCCGACTACCGCAGGCACCTTCCCAACCCGGAGCGACTGAGGGCGGCTGTACTGCTGCCCAGCGAGCCGAGCAAGGACGTGAAGGACCTGCTGGCCTCGCAGAACGTTTACCTCGTCTACCAGAACGAGGACGGCTTCACCGGCTTCCCCCTGGCGACCTGAGAGCCGACGCCGGGCCTGGGGGCCACTGCCATGGCGCCCGTGGTCGGCCGTCATGGCAGCGAGCCGCTTGGCCTAACAGCCCGGTCGCGGTGACGTGCTGCGTGATGTGTGTGGAGGGCCCCCGATGTGGGCGTCGGGGGCCGGATCTGGCGCTGGTTGCCATGGACTCCAGGCTGTCCCGCGACCGGCACCGCAGCACCGGAACCCGGCGCCTCGGTGCTGTCGGGGTGGGCGGTGGGCTCGGCAGTCGGAGTTCTGCGCCCACCAGGTAGGTTTCGCGTGTGTCTACCTGTCATAGAACCGCCTTCGCCGGCCCCGCGGCCGTCCGGTCGGGTCGCCGGGCGTTTCCCGCGGTGCTGCTGGCCCTGTCGGCGGTACTGACGGGCTGTTCCGGCGCGGGAGCTCCCGAGCGGTCGGCAGAGAGCTCGGCCGCAGAAAGTCCTGCGGAGCAGAGCGCGGCCCCTCCCGCCCCCACAGCGCCGGCCGTCTCTCCGGCTGCCGAGCGGCTGATCCCGGGGCGGGGCAAGTACTTCGGAGTCAGCACGCTCAAGACGCCGTGGTCGCCGCAGGAGACGGACATGGTGGCGCAGCGGGCGGGTGTGCGGCCGAACCTGCTGGAGTACTTCGCGAAGTGGACCGAGGACTACCGCCCGGACGCCGTCGACGCGACCTACCAGCAAGGCGCCGTCCCGCTGCTGACGTGGGAGCCCTGGGGCTCGGCGGCGGCCGGGACCGAGCAGCCGGAGTACGCGCTGGCGGAGATTTCGAGCGGCCGCCACGACGCCTACATCAGGCGCTTCGCCCAAGACGTGAAGGCACACGGTCGGCCATTGGTGCTGCGGTTCGCGCACGAGATGAACGGCACGTGGTTCCCGTGGGCGGAGCGGCGCAACGGGAACAGCGCCGGCGAGTACGTGGAGGCCTGGCGCCACGTCCACGACATCTTCACCGAGGCCGGCGTGCGCAACGTGGCCTGGCAGTGGAGCCCGAACATTCTGCGCACGGTGGAGAAGGTCCGCCTGCAGCCGCTGTACCCCGGCGACAAGTACGTCGACATCATCGGCCTGAGCGGTTACAGCAAGCACGAGACGCGGGCCGCGGACGTCTTCGAACCGGCTCTCAAGGAGATGCAGGCGTTCACCCGGAGGCCCGTCCTGATCGCCGAGACCGGTGCTCGGCCCGGCGACGACAAAGCCCTGTGGATCGCGGACTTCTTCACCTGGGTGCGGGGGCGTCCCGACGTGATCGGCTTCGTGTGGTTCGAACGGAGCACCGAGCAGGGGGGCAAGCAGGACTGGCGGTTCGCGGAGACCGCCGAGACGCAGAACGCCTTCCGCGGGGGGCTCGCCGGCCTGGAGCTTGCGGACGCTCCGGGCGGCGAGCCGATTCCGTCGGGCTGAGCCCTCGCCGGGTCCGCCGCCGGATCCGCCACCGGCGGACCCGGCGCGCGGCGCCATGCGCCGGTCAGCTGGATCTCTCCGCCTCGCCCGGGCGGTGTCCGGGGACGGTTCCCGGTGCGGGCCTCTTCAGCGTGGTCGTCGGCCCCGGAGCGACTTCTCCGGGGAGAGTCAGCCGGACCGTCCGACGGTCGACACGAGGTCGGTTGCGCTGAGTCCCGTCCTGAAGGACTCGGTCGTCGCCGCGTCGATGGTGAAGCGCCAGTCGGCGCCGCCGCCTTCGTTCTCACTGCGCTCGAACCAGATGAACCCGATGACGTCGGGCTCCTTGTTGAGCCAGGTGAAGAAGTCCGCGGTCCAGGGTGCCTTGAGGGGACCCGGCCGGGCACCTGTCTCGGTGATGAGCACCGGGTGGGCGGCGAACTCGCGCAGGGCTTCCAGGGTGGGGTCGAACACCTGGGCCGCACTCTTCTCTTCTGCCGCGTAGCCGACCAGTCCGACCCAGTCGACGTACTCCTTGCCGGGGTACAGGGCCTGAAGGCCCACCTTCGGTACGGGGCGCAGGATGTTCGGACTCCACACCCAGATGACGTTCTCGGCTCCGGCGGCCTTGAAGAGCCCGTGGATGTGCTGCCACGCCTTGACGTAGTCGCCCGGTTTGTTGCCGCTGCGCTGCTCGGACCAGGGATACCAGTTGCCGTTCATCTCATGGGCGAAGCGCAGGGCGATGGGCCACTTGTGTGCACCGACGCCCTTGGCGAAACGACTGATGTACGCATCGTGCTCACCCGCCGCGATGGACGCGAGGGAGTACGCGGGCTGGTCCAGCCCTGCCTTGGGGCCCGCCCAGGGCTCCCAGGAGAGTACGGGCAGCATGCCCTGCCGGTAGGAGGCGTCGACCGCCTCTGGCTTGAAGTCCTCCGTCCACTTGACGAAGTACTCGACCATGGTGGGGCGGGTGCCGGCTGCGGTGGCCACCTTGTCGATCTCTGCGGTGGACCACGGTGCTTCGAAGGTGCTGACGCCGAAGTGCTTGCCCTGCGGCGCGAGGAAGTCCGCGCGACCGGGTATCGGCTTGACGGTCGAGCCCGGCTTGAGCCGCTCGGTGATGCCCGGCCTGTTCTCCTGCTGTCCGAAACCCGCGAAGGCCGGGGTCGCGTTGGACTGCACCAGCAGGTAGACGCCGTAGCTGAGCCCGCAGAGCAGCACCAGGTTGAAGGCCATCCACAGCCGGAGCCGGACGCCGGTACCGCGGTTCCACCAGCGCAGGGGCTTGCGGCGCCGACTGTTGGCCCTGGCCCTGGCCCTAGACACTCATCATCACCGATCCGAACAGCAGGGCTCCGCCGAGGAGGTAGGGAATGACGACCAGGGGGCTGCGGGCGCTCTCACCGGCGAAGCTGTCGGCGCGCGTGCCCCAGCTCGCGTTGTGTGCCATGCGGAAGAACCCCAGCAGTCGTACGGGCAGCAGGAGGAACGTGTTGATCAGCATAAAGACCGGGAGGAAGAGCATGTCCTGAGGGCGGTACGCGAAGTGCCTGCCGAACCTGACCGCCATGGAGAGGACGGACATGACGGCCGCGAGGGCCAGGATGAAGAGCAGTGCGTGCCAGTGCACCTCGGGCAGCGGCAACTCATTGTAGATACCGGGCTTGTCCCGCTGGAAGGCGGAGACGCCCCACGACGCGAACGTGCCGAGCAGGACGAACGGGACGAGGATGTCCGCCATGTAGAAGAGCCACAGGATCTTGGCGTGCCGGAGCATCCACCAGAACATGCGCATCGTGTTGTACTGCGAACCGCGCGCCCAGCGGTACTGCTGCTTCGCCAGCTTCTTCAGTTCCAGGGGAGCGTCCGTGTACACGAGAGACGTGGACTGGTAGACGCACTTGTAGCCGGCCTTGAGCGTGTAGTTCGTCAGGGTCCGGTCGTCGCTCACTTCGAGGAAGACTCCCAGGAACTTCTCGCTGAGGAAGTCCTCCATGCACGTGTCGAGTATGTGCTTGCGGAAGGCGATGGTGCGGCCGGGCAGGCAGCCGACGGTGCCCACGACGCTCATGGCGGGCAGCGAATACTGGCACCGGACGCTCTCCAGCCAGTCCGCCCAGCGGGTCAGGACGGAACGGCTGGGGTCCAGGATGCGCTGGCGGGTGGTGACGCCGCCGACCCTGCGGTGGCGGAACGGCTTGAGCAGCTCGGAGAGGGTGTCCTTGGTCCAGATGGTGTCCGAGTCGACGAGCACCGCGATCTCACCCGTGGCGTGCTCCAGGCCGACGCGCAGGGCATTGCGCTTGCCGGGTATCTCGGTCCAGAGCCACATCACGCCGACGTCGTTGCAGATCCGTTCGAGCTCGGTGTTCCGCCGACCGTTGATCACGACGATGATCTCCGTCGGCTGCTGGTCGATGATGCGCTGGAGAACGGACCTGAACAGGTCCTCCGGCTCGTCGACCACCGGGATGATGACGGAGGTCGAGGTGCTGTAGGTCCGGGTCCAGGGCTTGTAGCGGCGGGCCAGCAGGATGCGGAGCACCCAGAGTGACCAGATCATCGTCATGAAAACGGCGAACGGGTAGACACTCCCGTGATTCCACCATTCTCTGATCTCGAGCAGAAACGCGAGCATGTGCCATCCCCGGAACCGGGCCGTCAGGCGCAGGGCGCGTGACCGCACATGTCCCGTCTGTGTGTAGAACGAGTGAAGAGACCGCGAAGGCTCCGTCGAGCGAATTCTCAGGACCCGGTCAAGCTAGGGGAGCTAACGAGTCCCTGAACTGCCTCAATTCGGTCATTACGGCTCAATCCTCGACTGTGAGTCCCAATCGTTCCAGGATTGATGTCGAAAAGATGCCCGATCCGTTACAACCTTCTCGCGTCGCCACTGTAGGTCATCGGGTGAATTCGGGGGCGTTCTGTGGGTTTAAGGTGTTGATCCAAACAGAGAAACAACCGCACACAGGGCGGCTGACCGAGGGGGCCGCATGCCTTTCCGCGTCACAGTAATAGGCACCGGCTACCTCGGTGCCACACACGCGGCCTGCATGGCCGAGATCGGACACGAGGTGCTCGGGGTCGATGTCGACCCGGAGAAGGTCGCCGCGCTGCAGGCCGGCCGGGCGCCCTTCTACGAGCCCGGCCTGGAGGCTCTCCTCGCCAAGCATGTGGCCGGCGGTCGCCTGCGGTTCACCACCTCCTACGAGGAAGCGGCCGCATTCGGCGACGTGCACTTCTCCTGCGTGGGAACGCCGCAGGCCAAGGACGGCTACGCCGCGGACGTGCGCCACGTCGACGCGGTGATCGAGGAACTCGCGCCCCATCTGAAGCGGCCGTGCCTGGTGGTGGGCAAGTCGACCGTGCCGGTGGGTACGGCCTCTCGCCTCGCCGATCGGCTGGCTGAAATCGCACCGGTCGGCGAACTCGCCGAGCTGGCCTGGAATCCCGAGTTCCTGCGCGAAGGCTTCGCGATCGAAGACACCCTCAGTCCCGACCGGCTGGTGTTCGGCGTGCGGTCCGACACGTCGCGAAAGACCCTCGAAGAGGTCTATCGGCCGGTAATCGACCAGGGGACCCCGGTCGTCGTCGCCGACTTCCCGACCGCAGAGCTGGTCAAGACGTCCGCCAACGCCTTCCTGGCCACCAAGATCTCCTTCATCAATGCCATGGCAGAGGTCTGTGAGGCCGGCGGAGCCGACGTCAGCAAGCTTGCAGAGGCGCTTTCCCACGACGAACGCATCGGCGGCCGGTTCTTGCGTCCCGGTGTCGGATTCGGCGGCGGCTGCCTGCCCAAGGACATCCGGGCCTTCATGGCCCGGGCCGGAGAGCTCGGTGTCGATCAGGCGCTCACCTTCCTCCGGGAGGTGGACTCCATCAACATGCGCCGCCGTACGCGTACCGTCGAACTGGCGCGGGAACAGTGCGACGGGCAGTTCCTGGGGCGCAGGATCACCGTGCTCGGCGCCGCGTTCAAGCCCGACTCCGACGATGTGAGGGACTCGCCCGCGCTCAACGTGGCGGGCCAGATCCAGCTGATGGGGGGTGACGTCACGGTCTACGACCCCAAGGCCATGGACAATGCGCGCAAGTCCTTCCCGAGCCTCGGCTACGCCCAGAGCCTGGAGGACGCCCTGCAGGGGGCGCATCTCGTCCTTCTGCTGACCGAATGGGACGAGTTCCGCACCTTGGATCCGGAGCTGCTCCGCGACGTGGTCGCCGTACCGCGCGTCGTCGACGGCCGTGGAGTACTGGATCCCGCGCAGTGGCGTCAGGCCGGATGGACCTATCGGGCACTCGGCCGGCCCTGACACACGCCTGCCACCTGCGCAGGCTCGGGGGACACTTGTGGATTCGCTCGGGTCTGCGTTCAGTGCCCTGGTCCGGGGTGCGCCCGCTGTCGCTTTGCTTGTCGGTGCGGCAGCGGTGGGCGCCGCGGTGCGCCGGCGGCGGAAGGCGATCGCCGTCCTGGAACGCGAGGTGCGGTAGAGCGCCCTCCCAGCGGTGCTCGTTGCGACCTGCCGACCTACGCGGCGCGAGGCGCTGCCGGCGGGCGGAGCGGCTCGTGGCGGCGTCACACCTTCCAGGGGTGTCAGGCCGGCGGCGCGTGCTTCGTGGTGTCAGGCCGGCGGCGCGTGCTTCGTACTGCGTGGCGTGGAGCCCATGACCGTAGGCCTCCAGCGCGCTCTGCCGTGGGCTTCCACGAGGCACGGCGGGACGGTCTCGGCCAGTTGCCCGGCCATGGCACCGAACAGCTCGACGGCCCATTCTGTCGCTGGACTCGCGGCGTGACGCCCTCCCCTGCGCGAGCGGAACGCGGACCTGCACCTCCTGGGCACGCACGGGTGCACGGGGGCATGCACCCCCGTCGGGGGCGGCGGCATCATGAGAGCCATGAATTCCGGAACCGGCTCAGGGCCGATCGAGAGCACACGGGTCACGGCCGTCGCCGACGGCGCCGCGCTTGTCTTCGCGTGGGATGCCGACGCGCGGATCGAGGTGCGGGACCTCGGGGGCGAAGTCGTCATCGAGGCGAATGCCGCGGGTCTCAGAACGCTTGCCGGGCATCTTCTGGTGCTGGCCGGCGAGGGGGTTCCGGATGGGGCCCATCTGCATCTCGACGACGGCAACGGACTGGCGGGCGGCTCCGTCGGCCTGGTCCTGGAGCGCGCCGACGACGAGTGAGCCCGCCAGTCCGGCGTGTCAGGCGGGCCTGGGGTCGGGGCCGCCGGAGTCCAGGCGGAACGGGGGGTACTTGTCGGTCATCAGGGACGCGTAGGCGAGGACGCGCAGCGTCCAGCGGAACAGCCCCATGAGGAAGTCGAAGAGGCCCCGCGGGTAGCGCCCGGTGCAGGCCAGGATCACCACCGCGACCAGGGACAGCAGGCCGATGAGGCCGGTGAACGGGTTGTAGTCGTCGATGTACCGGTATGTGGTCCAGCTGCTGGTGGCCAGCACGCCGATGACCAGCAGCTGCGGGATGACCAGGAGCCACTTCACCAGCACCAGCCAGCGGGACAGGCGCTCGGGATAGGCGACGTCCACGCGCACCCGGTACTCGGGCACGTCCTTGAGGGTGAACGGCGGGTACTCGTCGGTGCCGAGCACCATGGAGCAGTAGTAGTACACGCGCGTGTTCCAGCGTATGACGCCGACGTTGAAATCGAATAGCGGTCGTGGATATCGGCCGGTGATAAGGATGCAGAAGAAAGCGACCAGGCTCACCAGTAGAAAAGCGATCTGCAGGAAGAACAGGCAGATGTAGTGCGGGATGGCGAATACCCATTTCACCAGCCACATCCATCGGGTGAGCCGGGGGTCCAGCGTCGCCTCGACGCGCAGGGGGTAGGCGGAGGTGGAGAGCATGACGGTCACATCATTTCGTGTGCGGGCCGCACGGGCAGGGCCTGCGGGCGGATTGCTTTTCCGCCATTAGGCCCCGGAATGCAGATGCGGGTCATGTCACTGGATCGCGTGACAGGGAAATCCGTGACTTGACGGGCGTGCTCTCTCCTGACATGCGAAGACCCCCGGCCCAGTGGGGGTCGGGGGTCTTTCGGTCGGCTCAGGCGTTGGGACGCTTGCCGTGGTTGGCCTTCTTCTTCTTGCGGGCCCGCTTCTTGTTGCCTCGCTTGGCCATGGTGACAGTCTCCCTACTCTCGGTGACCTTCATGACGCCGCCAGTCTAGGCGCGGGCGGGGGCATACGCACCAGCGCCGCCCCGCGCACCCTTGGCCGACGCAGCACGGCGTGGGATCGTCGGACGATGGGCGACTGGCTCGCATGGGGTGCGGTGGCCGCGGCGGTGGTCGCGGCCGCGCTGGTAGTGGTGGTTACGGAGCGCTCCCTGGGCGGGGGCTTCGAGCGGAAACGGAACGAGGAGCGGGAGCGGCTGCTCGCCCACCTCGCAACCGAAGCCGCCGGACCGAGCATCGCCCTACCCGGCCCCCGGAAGTTCGAGGACGTCGGCGGCATCCGGCACCCGCACCCGCCCCCGCAGGCGGAACTCGGTGACCGGCGGGACGACTTCACCCCGATCCTCGTGGAGTACTACGCCTACGGGCTCACGCAGGCGCGCAGCAGCTTCGGAACGAGCCAGCGCTTCGCCGGCGCCGGCGCGGCGATCCTGCTCCTCGGCATCGGGCTCGCCGTCCGGAAGGCGGAGGCCGGCGGGGAGCTGTACCTCGGCATCGTCACCAGCGCGACGGGCCTGGTCACGACCCTGATCGGGCAGCTCTTCCACCGCCGGGCCGACATCGCCCTGCAGCACATGGCCGACCAGACCGCCGCGCTGCGCGACGACCGCCGGGCCGCAGAGACGACCCAGCAGGCCATCGGGCTGCTGGAAACGGTCGACGACCCGGAGCTGAGGTCCCGCCTCCAGGCCGGTCTGATCATGAAGCTTTCCGGGGCCGAACTGCCCCGGTGAGCGGGATAGTGGAGGCATGTGCCGATCCATTAAGACCCTGCGTCCGCCCGCCATCCCCGAGAAGGCGACCGAGGAGGAGATCCGGGCCGCCGCCCTGCAGTACGTACGGAAGGTGTCCGGGTTCCGGGTGCCCGCCGCACACAACCGGGAGGTCTTCGACGCGGCGGTGGACGCCGTCGCCGAGGCCACCGCGGCCCTGCTCGACGGGGTGCACGTACGGGGGCAGGCCGCCCCCGCGTGATCCCCGGCCCGACAGGCCCCGCCCCGCCCGGCCCGGGGCCATGTCCGGCCCGACAGGCCCCGCCCCGCCCGGCCCGGGGCCATGTCCGGCCCGGTCTACGCAGCCGCGCGCCGGCGCAGCACCCACACCCCGCCCACCAGGGCGGCTGCGGCGAGGGTGCCGCCGACGGCGATCTGGGTCGTGCTCATCGAGCCGATGCTGCCGCCCGTTCCGCCGCGCGCGGCCCCGGGGGTGACCTGGAGGGAGACGGTGACGCTCTGGCCTCCCGGGCCCCCGCACTCGAAGGTGACCCGGTGGGCGCCGGGGCTCGCGTTGGAGAAGACCGTGGCGTTGCCGAAGAGGTTGGTGGCCTCCAGGTTTCCGGGAGTCAGCCGTACCTCGTTGAACGCGGTCGACGTGACCCTGGCGACCTTGGTCCCGCACCCCTCGACGTTCAGGGCGACCCGGCCGCCCGGGGCGACCGTGGTGGGGGAGACGCTGGCGGAGGGGGCGGCGTGGGCGAGCGTGACGGGCGTGACGGCGGCGACGATGAGGGTGGCGGCCGCGGCGGTCATCAGACGGCGCGGAGCGGCGGACCGCGAGCGGGGTGCGGTGGCCGGCGGCTGGGCGAGCGGCGTGGCGGGCATGGAGAGAACTCCTCGGCTCCTCGAAACGGCGCGGCCAGGCCACGGGTGTGACGCGGATTCGGTTGCGCACCGTTCTCCGGACGCTAGGAGCCGGGCCCGCAAGCGGCGATCGGGGCCGGGTGAACGGGTGAGCCACTGCTCCACCCGGGTGAGCCCGCCGGGCCTGTCGGGACCGCCGAGCCTGCGGCGACCGCCGGGACCGCCGGGACCGTCGGGTCGGGTCCGGGGCTCCTCCTACGCGGCGGGGGTCGCGGCCGGGGCCGAGGGCGGGCGGCGTACGAGGAAGGCCGCGAGGGCACCCGCGGCGAAGAGGGCGACGATCGACACCGCGGTGCCGAGCCACTGGGTGCCCAGCCACTGGGTGCCGAAGTAGCCGAGGGCCACGCTGTAGCCCGCCCACGCCATACCCGCCAGGACCGACCACGGCAGGAACTCCGCGACCTTGCGCTGGGTCTTGCCCGCACCCAGGGACACCACCGAGCGGCCCGCCGGGGCGAAGCGGGCGATCACCACGAGGGCGCCGCCACCGCGTGCGAGGGCCGCACCCAGGCGCTCCTGGGCGCGCGTGAGCCGACGGGAGCGGGCGATGGCCCGGTCCAGCCGGGCCCCGCCGCGCCGGCCCAGCCGGTACGCGGCCATGTCGCCCAGCACCGATGCCGTCGTCGCGATCACGAGCAGCAGCAGGATGTCCGGCACCTGCTCGGGCCCCGGAACCGGCACCGGGCCGGCCGCCCCGGCGGCTGCCGCTGCCGCCGCGGCAGTGATCACCAGGACCCCGCTCGGCAGTACCGGGAGGAAGACATCGAGCACGACGGACAACGCCACCAGGGCGTAGATCCATGGGCTCGCCGTCAGCGACCCCAAAGTCTCAAACAAAGTGGGACTCCCCAGTCCGGTTGACGTGCTGCGGCATGAAGCGCCGCGACGTCGCGGGGAGCGGCAGGGGCGGCTGACAGCCATACAGCGTACGCCCGGCACTCCCGCCCCGGGCGCCCGGGGCGCATCGCACACCACAGCGGCGCCAACTCCGCTGCCGCCCAACGCGCCAGGCCATCGCCCCGGCCGCGCCACCGGCCTCGCCCCTACTCCGCAGCCGTGAGCTCCCGGTCCAGCACCGTCACCAACCGCGCCCGCCCGCGCCTCTTGCGCGCCTGGTCCAGTCGCAACCGCGCCGTCCGCCCGGACAGCGCCAGCGTCATCAGCTGGTTCCCGAACCAGGGACCGCCCGTACGCCGCCAGTTCAGCGGCGGCCGACCCGTCCGCCCGTGCAGGGAGAAACCGCGCCCCAGCCACCGGCCGGTCCGTGACCAGCCCAGCCGGAAGCCCCACTTCACCACGGTATGAATGGAATTGTGAACCGGCGAGCACGTCAGCTGGAACACCCGCGCGGTACTCGGTATTCGGGGCTCGGCCACATACGCGTGGTGCACGTCCCCCGACAGCACGCACACCGTCGCCGGCGCCCGCGGCCCCGTCCCCACTTCCTCGATCAGATCCGTCAGCGCCGCGAACGACGCCGGGAACGCCGCCCAGTGCTCCAGATCGCTGCGCCGCCGCAGATTCTCACCGATCCGAGCCCACCGCGGCCCGCGCTCCCCGCGGCACAGCGCCGCATTCCACGTCTCCGCGTCATGGATGAGCGGCGGCATCAGCCAGGGCAGCGAGGACCCGATGAGCAGGTGGTCGTAGCCCCCGTGCCCGGCGAGGGCGTTCTCCCGAAGCCACTGCTGCTCCGCCGGATCGAGCATCGCCCGCCCGTCCTCGGCCAGTACCCGCGCGGCCCGGGTGTCCACCATCAGCAGCCGGGTCCGCCCGAAGTCGCGCCGGTAGCTCCAGCGCACCGTGGCCGGATCGGCGTCCGCCGCGGACGCGTAGGCCCGGAGCGCGTCCGTGCCGTCGGGGTCCTCGCGGACCGCTCGGTACAGCGCGTCCGCCGCCAGCTCGGCGGCCGAGAGATTGCCCAGGTGCTGGTACACCCAGTACGACATCAGGCCGCTGAGCACGCGCTCCCGCCACCACGGGGTCGCCCGCATCTCGGCGAGCCACGCCGCGCTCGTGTTCCAGTCGTCGATGACGTCGTGGTCGTCGAAGATGTGCAGGCTCGGCACCGTCGACAGCAGCCAGCGGATCTCCGGGTCGAGCCACGACTCGTAGTAGAGCCGGGTGTACTCCTCGTAGTCCGCGACCTGGGCGCCGGGCGCCTCCCGCAGATCCCGGCGGGCGGCCAGCCACTGCCGGGTCTCCCGCGACAGGGCATCGGCGTACACCTGGTCGCCGAGCAGGAGCAGGAGGTCCGGGCGCTCCGCCTCCGGGTCGGCGGCCAGCCGCGCCGCGAGGGTGTCGAGCGCGTCCGCCCCGTGCGGCCCGTGCCGGCCCGCGGGCGGCGCGGCCTGCCGGCAGGAGCCGAAGGTGACGCGCAGCCCCGGCCCCGGCCCGGGCGCCGGCCTGCCCGCTCCTGCCACGGCCGGAGTGGTGATCGTGCTCGGCGGGAAGCCGCTGTCGGGCAGGGGCCACACCTGCCGGCCGTCGAGCAGCACCTCATACGGCGTCGAGGCGCCCGGGGTCAGTCCGGTCACCGGCACCAGCGCGTAGTGGTGTCCGGCTATCTGGAAGGTCCGCGCGCTGCCGCCGGCCCCGCCCGCACACCGCACTTCGGCCGTGCACGGGCGGTCGGCCTCGACCCATATCGTCGCCGCCGCGCCCGTGTCCCAGTCGACGTGGCGCAGCAGCGGCCCCAGACGCAGTCCGGCCATGCAACTCCCCCTCCTCCGTATCCCCTTCGATCACGGTACGACGGGGAGGGGGAGCCACGCCTCCCCCTGACGGGGGAAAGATCGGCCGACAGCGGGTCGGCGGCCGGTCGGGAGCCGGTCAGCAGCCGTTCAGGACGCTGACCAGCGCCGTCTTCTCGCCGGAGTCCATGCTCAGACCGTAGTACTGCTTCACGTTGACCCACATCCGTGCGTACGTACAGCGGTAGGACGTCCGCGAGGGCAGCCACTTGCCGGGGTCGAGGTCGCCCTTGGCCTGGTTGACGTTGTCGGTGACCGCGATGAGCTGCGGGCGGGTGAGGTCGTTGGCGAACTGCTGGCGCTTGCTCGTGGTCCAGGAATTGGCGCCGGAGCGCCAGGCCTCGGCGAGCGGGACGACGTGGTCGATGTCGAGGTCGGAGGCGGCCGTCCAGGTGGCGCCGTCGTACTCCGAGTACCAGCTTCCGCTCACCGCCGCGCAGGAGGAGTCCTGGACGACGTTCACCCCGTCCCGCTTCAGCACGGTCTCGCGGGTGTTGCAGGACCCGGAGACGGTGCTCCAGTGCGGGAAGAGGTCGCGGCTGTACCCGCTGGTGGAGCCTTCCGTCTTCGGCGTGACCGTCGCGAGGTACGCGCGGGCGGCCGAGGCGCTCATGGGGGCGGGCGGGGCCGCCTGGGCGGTCGGGGCGTTGAGGAGGGAGGTGAGCGCGGCCAGCGCGGCTGCTGACGCGAGCACGCCAATTCGACGCGCGTAGACGTTGGGTATGAGTGCCATGAGGGGCTCCCTGGGTGCGGGGGGTCAGGCCGATTCGCCCCGGCGGGGCGTGGCCATGCTGGCGCCACCGGGTTGCGAGGGGATGGGCGCTGGGTGACAGCCTGGCGACATGGGCACGTCACATCAAGCCACACAAGGCCCCTGATTTAAATGGAAGTTGAGATTCCGCAGTCGTGGGGCGGGTGAGGCGGAGGCGGGGCAGGGGCGGGGGCTGGGGCAGTGCGGCACAGGGCGGGACCAAAGGCCCATTCCGGCCGGCCGTCGACGTCGCGTAGTCTGTTCGGAGCAGAAGGGGAGTAGCTCTTCGCCGGACCGTCGACATACTGCTGGGTCACCCAGCCGGCGCCCGGAGGCAGGCCGCGTAGCAGCGGTCGGCCAGCGAGACCTTCGGCCGCAGTGTCCTGTCCCGTCGTGGGCGCGTTCCGTACGCGCACGCGCACGCCAGGGCGCCGCTGAGCCGAAGCGACCCCTGAAGCACCCCAGGTCTCTCGGTACCGACGGCGTCCTGCCCGACCGATTGAGGTTCCACCTCCGTGTTCAGCTTCAGCATCACGGCAATCGCCTTCGGCGTTGTCTTCCTTGCCGAACTCCCCGACAAGACGGCCCTCGCCGGCCTGATGCTCGGCACGCGCTACCGCGCCTCCTACGTCTTCGCGGGCGTCGCCGCCGCCTTCGCCGTGCACGTCGCCCTCGCCATCGCCGCCGGCAGCGTGCTCACCCTGCTCCCGCACCGCCTCGTCCAGGCGGTCGTCGGCGTCCTCTTCCTCCTGGGCGCGGCCATGCTGCTCCTGAAGAAGGACGACGGGGACGAGGAGGTCAAGCCGCCCGCCGACCAGTCCTTCTGGAAGGTCTCCGGGGCCGGCTTCATGCTGATCCTGGTGGCGGAGTTCGGTGACCTGACCCAGATCATGACCGCCAACCTGGCGGCACGGTACGACGACCCCGTCTCCGTGGGCATCGGCGCCGTCCTGGCGCTGTGGGCGGTCGCGGGCATCGGCATCCTGGGCGGCCGCACCCTGATGAAGTACGTGCCGCTGCGGCTCATCACCAAGATCGCGGCCGCCGTGATGGCAGCGCTGGCCGTGTTCTCGCTGTACGAGGCGATCGCGGGCTGATCGGCAGGGGAGGGGGAGGGAGGGGAGCGGAGGGGGTGCGGGGGCGGCCCGGGCTCCGGCGGTGGATACTCCGTTGCGGGCGGTGCGCCCGAGCGGCACGCTCGGCGCGTGATCGATTCGACCTCCCCCGCCGCCCCCTCCGCCACCGGCTCCGGCTCCGCGCCCGCCCCGGACCGTCGTTTCGGCTGGTCCAACATGTTCGTCGACCCGGACGCGGACCCGCGCACCGACGGGGGTTTCCGCGGTGAGCGGGACGTGCTCGTCGGCTACCTCAACGACCAGCGGCTGACCCTGGAGCTCAAGTGCCAGGGCCTCGACGCCGAAGCCCTCGCGCGCCGCTCCGTGGAGCCGTCCGACCTGTCCCTGCTGGGACTCCTGCGCCACCTCGCGGGTGTCGAGCAGTACTGGTTCCGGCAGGTGATGGCGGGCCAGGACATACGCCGGCACTACCGCTCGGAGGAGGAGCCGGCCGGGGAGTTCACGGGCGCGGTGGCCGACCCGGAGCTCGTCGCGCACGCGTGGGCGACCTGGCGGTCCGAGGTCGCCTTCGCGGAGCAGCTCGTCGCGCAGGCTCTCGGCGTGGACGTGACGGGCGAATGCGCCGGTGAGCCGATGGAGCTCCGCGAGGTGCTGGTCCACATGATCGAGGAGTACGCCCGCCACAACGGCCACGCGGACTTCCTGCGGGAACGCATCGACGGGCGCGTGGGGCAGTAGGGGCCCCGGGCCTTCGGGTGCGCGCTACTGCGCGGGCGCGTCCTGGGGCTCCGGCCGCAGCGTGATGCGGATCGAGCCGTCGGCGTCGGTCGTGATGTCGAGGGACGTCAGGTCCGGGACGTGCACCGTGGGGCCGTGGGCCGCGGCGCGGGGGCCCACGCCGATCACGCGCATGCCCGCCGCCCGGCCGGCGGTAATGCCCGCGCCCGAGTCCTCGAAGACGATGCAGTCGGCCGGGTCCACTCCCAGTGTGGCGGCGCCCTTGAGGAAGCCCTCGGGGTCCGGCTTGCTGGCTCCGACGGACTCGGCGGTGATCCGCACCTCGGGCATCGGGAGCGCGGCGGCCGTCATCCGGGCGGTGGCCAGCGCGGCATCGGCGGACGTGACCAGGGCGTGCGGCAGACCGCCGATCGCGGCCATGAAGGCCGGTGCGCCCGCGACCGGGACCACGCCGTCGGTGTCGGCCGTCTCGCGCGCCAGCATCTCCGCGTTCTCGGCGAGGTTGATCTCCATGGGGCGCTCGGGCAGGAGCACGGCCATGGTGGCGTAGCCCTGGCGGCCGTGGACCACCTTCAGGGCTTCCTGTGGGTCCAGCCCGTGGGAGAGGGCCCAGTCGCGCCAGCAGCGTTCGACCACCGCGTCGGAGTTGACGATCGTGCCGTCCATGTCAAGGAGCAGGGCCTTGGCGGTGAGGGCTACGCGTTCGGAGGTGGCGGTGGAGGTGCTGGCCGACATTGACGGGGCTCCAGACGGGCGGGAAAAGAGAACAAGTGGTTCCGTCCACCGGTCAGGGAGAGAGGACGGAACCACTTTGTTCCCTCACGATACAAAACGTGGGGCGGTCTGCGCCACTCGCGGACGTGTGACCCCCGTCGCCCCGCCGCCCGGTCACCCCTATCCCTCCAGCGCCTGGCGGGTGAGGGGCCCGTACACGCCCCACTCCTCGTGGTCGATGCCGTTGTAGTACTGGAACGTCGACAGCGCGTTCTCGACCTTCGAGTCGAACTTTCCGTGGAACCTGCCCCGGTAGAGACCCTGTCCCGCCAGCAGCCGCTGGAGCTTCTCCACCTCCGGACCCGAATCCCCGTAGCGCAGGACCGGGGCCTGCGCGGGCGGCGGCGTACTGGCGGAACGGCTCGCGCTGGGCGACCCGCTCGGCGACGGGGGCGCCGAGGAAGGGGAACGTGACGCGCTCGGCGACGGGGACGCGGAGGGAGACGGCGACTTCGAGGCGCTCGGCGACGCGGAAGCCGACGGGGACGCACTGCCCCGGCTCGGGCTGCCCGACGGCGCGACCGGAGCCGCGCTCACCGCGGGCGCCGACGCCTTCGCGTCCAGCAGGGTCGTGTCGCTCTCCGGGGAAGCGGGCAGCACCCACACCGCCACGGCCGTGCCGCTGAAGGCCACCGCCGCCGCGGCCCCCACCAGCAGGGCCAGGGGCCGGCGGCGGGAAGCCGAGCCGGACCGCTCCTCCGGGCCCCCGCCCCCGCCCCCTCCTCCTCCGGTCGCAGGTGCGGGCGCCGCGACCGCGCGGAGCCGGACCGTCTCCGCAGGGTGCTGCGGCGCGTGCGCCGGTCCTGCCTGCCACGGGCCGTCCTGCCACGGCCCGGCCGCGGGCGCCACGGGTATCCCGTACGCCGGGGTGTCGTCCTCCGCGTCCGCCGGCTGCGGCGCGGCCGGCGAGGGGGTGACCACCCCGGACACCGGCTGCGGGGACGGCGGCGCGGGCTCGGCGGCAAGTTCGCCGGGATCGGGCAACGTCACGTACGGACGGATGCGCAGAGGGTTGAAAGCCACACCCGGTGCACACCCGCAGGCGGCGCCGGCAGCGTCGCAATTCGGACAGTGCTCACCGTTCACTGGGGACTCCCTCCCTGGCCATTGCCTGCGATTATGCAGACCCGCCGCAACCCTCCCAACCGCCCGAGAGGCCATAACCGGACACACCGCTCAGGATGGAAATGTTGATCCGGCCGGAGGAGGAATCGATGGCTCAGGATGCGACCAAAGGTGCCGTGGACCCCGTCCCCGGCCCGCAGAAGTCCGGCCCCGCAGGCGAGCACAACTCCCGCGAGGTGCTCGTCCCCATCGGCGCCCTGCTCCTGGGCCTGCTGATCGCCGCGCTCGACCAGACCATCGTCTCCACCGCCCTGCCGACCATCGTCAGCGACCTCGGCGGCATGGCCCACCTGTCCTGGGTCGTCACCGCCTACATGCTCGCCGCGACCGCAGCCACGCCCCTGTGGGGCAAGCTCGGCGACCAGTACGGCCGCAAGAAGCTCTTCCAGTACGCCATCGTCCTCTTCCTGATCGGGTCGGCGCTGTGCGGACTGGCCCAGGACATGCCCCAGCTCATCGGCTTCCGCGCCCTGCAGGGCCTGGGCGGCGGAGGACTGATCGTGCTGTCGATGGCGATCGTCGGCGATATCGTCCCGCCCCGCGACCGAGGCCGGTACCAGGGCCTCTTCGGCGGTGTCTTCGGCGCCACCAGCGTGCTGGGCCCCCTGCTGGGCGGCCTGTTCGTCGACAACCTCTCCTGGCGCTGGGTCTTCTACATCAACCTCCCCATCGGCCTCGTCGCCCTCGTCGTCATCGCCGCCGCACTCCACATCCCGGCGCGCCCCTCGAAGCACACCATCGACTACCTCGGCACCTTCCTCATCGCGTGCGTCGCCACCTGCCTCGTCCTCGTCGCCTCCCTCGGCGCCACCTGGGGCTGGGCGTCGGCCCGGATCATCGGGGTCGCCGTCCTCGGCGTCGTGCTGCTCGCCGCCTTCCTCCTCGTCGAGCGCAAGGCCGCCGAACCCGTCCTGCCACTGACGCTCTTCCGGATCCGCACCTTCAGCCTCTGCTCGGCGATCAGCTTCGTCGTCGGCTTCGCGATGTTCGGGGCGATGGTCTACCTGCCGACCTTCCTCCAGATCGTCCAGGGCGTCTCACCGACCATGTCCGGCGTCCACATGCTGCCGATGGTCATCGGCATGCTGATCTCCTCCACCGCCTCCGGCCAGATCGTCAGCCGGACCGGCCGCTGGAAGGTCTTCCCGATCGCCGGCACCGCCGTCACCGCCATCGGCCTGCTCCTCCTCCACCAGCTGCACCGCACCAGCTCCACCTGGGAGATGAGCGTCTACTTCTTCGTCTTCGGCGCCGGACTCGGCCTGGTCATGCAGGTCCTCGTCCTCGTCGTGCAGAACGCCGTCAGCTACGCCGACCTCGGCGTCGCCACCTCCGGTGCCACCTTCTTCCGCTCCATCGGCGCCTCCTTCGGCGTCGCGATCTTCGGCACGGTCTTCACCAACCAGCTCGACGACAAACTGGCCGCTTCCCTGGCCGGCGTCAGCCTGCCCGCCGACGCCGGCATCCCCCAGCTCGAGGCGGATCCCCGGGCCATCAGCGCGCTCCCCGCGGACCTCCGCCCCCGCGTGCTCGATGCGTACGCCACCGCCATCACCGACGTCTTCCTCTACGCCGTCCCCGTCGTCCTGGTCGCCTTCGTCCTCGCCTGCTTCCTGAAGGAGGACAAGCTCCGCGCCTCCGTCACCGCACCCGACGTGACCGAGACCCTGGCCTCCAACCCCGTCCAGCGCTCCTCCCACGACGAGGTCGCCCGCGCGCTGTCCGTCCTCGGCACCCGCGAGGGCCGACGCCACGTCTACGAGAAGATCACCGAGAAGGCCGGCTACGACCTGCTGCCCGCCTCCAGCTGGCTGCTGCTGCGGATCAACAAATACGGCTCGGCGGAACCGGCACTGCTCGCCGAACGCGTCAACGTGCCGGTGAAGGTGATCACGGACGCCGCCCGCCAGGTCGAGGAGCGCGGGCTCGCCGTCCGGGACGGGCTGCCGCTGGTGCTGACCGAGCGGGGCAGCGAGGCCGCCGCGAAGCTCAGCGCGGCCCGCCAGGAATCCCTCGCCGAACTCCTCGGCGACTGGTGGGGGCCGGACCGGCCGACCGACCTGGTCAAGCTGGTCGAGGAGATCAACACGGAGCTGTGCGGATCCGACGCCGAAGAGCCCTACGACGCCGAGCCGCGGCGCGACCACGCCGCGCCCTAGACCAGGCGCTTCTCGAACCAGTGCTCCGCATACGGGCCGGAGTTGTACGCGGGTATCTCGCCGTAGCCGTGACGCGCATACAACGCGCGGGCCTCCACGAGATCCGACCGGGTGTCCAGCCGGACCCGCTCGGCGCCCAGCGCACGGCTCTCCGCCTCCAGAGCCCCGAGCAGAGCCGCCCCGCCGCCGGTACCGCGGGCGCGCCGGTCGACGTACACCCTGGTGAGCTCGGCGGTCACCCCGTCGAGCAGCCGGACCCCGCCGCACGCGAGCGCCGCGCCGTCGAGACGGCCCACGACGAACTGCCCCGTCGGCGGTGCCAGGCCGTCGTCCGGGAAGTCCAGCAGCCCCTGGTCGATCTCGGCCTCGGTGACCTCGCGTTTCCAGTACCGGCCGGCGACCTCGGCGTAGTAGGCGCGGCGCAGCCGGGTGGCGTCGCCCGTCGTGAACGGCTCGGGGCACACGCTCCACGACCTGGCGACCGCGGGGCCGGGAGCGGGAGCGGGAGAGGGCGTGGACTGTGGTGTGCGGTGTTCGCTGTGTGTCGTCATGGCGTCATTGTGGAGTCGGCGCGCGAACTCCCGCGTGGAATATCCACATGGGCGGGCTGATGATAGGAAAAACGACCATCCCGCCTACCCGGAGGGTGTGAAACGCCATGGCAGAGCATCCGGACTGTGCCCTGATCCGCCGCGGTTACGAGGCCTTCGGCAAGGGCGACATGGAGGCGCTGGGCGCGCTCATGACCGCCGACGTCATCCACCACGTACCCGGCAGCAACCCCATGTCCGGCCACCACAAGGGCCGGGAGCACGTCCTCGACTTCTACCGCCGGCTCGGCGAGGAGACGAAGGGGACCTTCCAGGTGCACCTGGAATCGGTGCTCGTGGACGGGCGGGGGCACGTGATGAGCTTCCACACGGCACGCGGTGACCGCGGCGACCGCGGCATCGAGATCCGCCAGGGCCTCTTCTTCACGATCGTCGGCCACAAGATCACCGACATCGACCAGTGCACCGCGGACATCGACGAGGAAGACGCTTTCTGGAGCTGACCCGACTCCGATCGCCCCCGCCGTCCGGACCCCGGGACAACGCCCGGGGCCCGGTCCGAGCGCTGACCGGTCAGGCCTTCTTCGGCGCCGCCTGCTGCACGACCTCGAACGACCACACCGTCGAGGCCGAGGCCGCCGGCTTCGGCCGCTCCGCGCCCGCGCCGGCCGCGCCGGCCGCCCCGCCCTCGCCGCCGCCACCCTGGTGAGCGGCCTTCATCGGCCCCTCCATCCACGCCTGGAAGTCCTCCTCCGAACGCCACCGCGTGTAGACGAGGTACTGGTCGGTGCCCTCCACGGGGCGCAGCAGCTCGAACCACTCGAACCCGTCCGAGCCCTCCACCGCGCCGGCCCGCGAGGCGAAGCGCCGCTCCAGGACCTCCCGCTGCTCGGCGGGAACCGTCAGTGCGTTGATCTTCACGATGCTCATGGGAGCCATCCTAGGGATCCTGCGGGGGATATCGTCGTGCGGGTAATGGAGCGCGGCAGCCAGGCGAAGTCGGGGTTGCGGTCAACAGGGTGGGAGGCCGGCGAGGCGTGGCTGACGCGGCGGAGCACAGCACAGCGAACGGACATGCCGGGGTCATAGGCGGCAGCAGCAGGCTCGGCGCGGCGCGGCTCGTCCTGTGGGCGCTCGCCGGCGCCCTCGCCGTCAGACAGGCCGTCGCGGTGCTGCGCGTGCCGCCGGCCGAGTGGCTGGGCGGCTTCCACCTCCCCGGCACCCTCCCGGGCTCGGGCGGCCCGGCCGCCGGCTCGGTCTACGACGTCGGACAGTTCGCCGGCACCCCCTTCGCCGGGCTGGTCCTCAAGCCCCTCGCCGGTCTCGCCGCCCCCTCCCTGGAGGTCGCCTGGACCTGCGTGACGCTGCTGTTCGTCGCCGCCATCGGGCTCGTCGCCGCCCGCGGCCTGCCCGACCCCGTGCCGCGCCGCACCGCGCTGCTCGCCGCGCCCGTCCTGACGGCCCTGATGATGGTCTCGCTGCCCGTCCGCGAGGCCGCCTCACCCGGCCGGACGGCCGTCGTCCCCGTCCTGCTGCTGCTCCTCGCGGTCTTCCGGGTACCCGGCGACCGGCCCGCCGGCCTCCTCGCCGGCCTCGCCGCCGCGCTCCAGCCGGCGCTGCTGCTCTTCGCCCCGCTGCTGTGGCTGACCGGACGCCGTCCCGCCGCCCGAACGGCCGCCGTGACCTTCGCCGCAGCCACCGCCCTGTCGTGGGCGGCCCTGCCGCGCGACTCCTGGACGTACTGGGTGCACCACCTGGCCGGCACCGGCCTCGGCGGCGCCCCCGACGGCCTCGCCAACCAGTCCGTGCACGGCGCGCTGCTGCGCCTCGGCCTGACCGGACCGGCCGAAGTCCTGCTCTACGCCGCCCTCGCGGGCGCCATCGTCTGGTTCGGCCTGCGCCGCGCGGTCCGCTACGCCCGCGACGGCCAGTTGCTGCTCGCCGTCGCCGTCACCGGCTGCGTGGCCGTCGCCGTGTCCCCGACCGGCTGGCGCCACCAGCTGCTGTGGGTGCTGCTCGCCGTCGCCGGCAAGGTGGGCGAGCGCGCCGCCGACCGGCGCGTGTGGCCGGTGGCCGTGGTCCTCGCCATGACCCTGCCGAGCGCGGTACTGCTGCCGAACATGAGCGCGCTGGCGCCCGTACGCGACAACGTGCTGCTGCTCACCGCGGTGGCGGCGGCCTGCGCGGTGCCGTTCCTGCCCCGCTCGTCCCCGTACTGGCGCGATCCCGTACCGACGGACTACGGGCGGCCGGCGGCGGCCCGCTGGTCGCGCGTGCCACTGCTGCCGTTCTGGCGGCGCGTGCTGTCCCGCCCGAACCTGCTGCTGGAGCTGCTGCTGATACGGGTCGGCTACTCGCTCTACTCCCACATCCGTGCGGCCGCCCCCACCAGCCGCTCCCTCGCCGAGGGCAACGGCAGCCAGATCCTCGGGATCGAGAAGGCGCTGGGCCTCGACATCGAGCATGCCGTGAACCACGCCGTGGTGGCGACGCCCTGGCTGGAGGCCTTCTTCAACTTCTACTACACCTCCTTCCACTTCGTGGTCCCGCTGACGATCCTGGCGGTCCTGTACTGGCGGCGCCCCGGCGACTACCGCTGGGCCCGGGCCTCCCTGGGCCTGGCCACCGTCCTCGCCCTCGCCGGATTCTGGCTGTACCCGCTCGCTCCGCCGCGCCTGATGCCCGGCCTCGGCTTCGTCGACACCGTGCACGGCCCGCAGGACCTGGCCAACCCGTCGTACGGGGCCATGACCGCGATCTCCAACCAGTACGCGGCGATGCCCTCGCTGCACTTCGGCTGGTCGCTGTGGTGCGGGATCGTGATCGTGGTGCTCGCCCCGAAGGGCTGGCAGAAGCTGCTGGGGGCACTGCACCCGCTGATCACGGTGTGCGCGATCGTCGCCACCGCCAACCACTGGGTGCTGGACGCGGTCGGCGGCGCGGTCGTCGTGACCGCGGGCTTCGGGCTCGTGCACGTCCTGTCCGGGCCGCGCCGCCTGCAGCTGCACCTCCCGGCGCAACAGAGCGGGGAGGGCGGGGAACCGGCCTCGGCCGCCGACGTCCCGGTGACGGCGACGACGGTCGAGCCCGTCGCAGGATCGCGGTCGCGCCCCTGAGCCGGGGTCCCCGCCGCTGCCAGCCGGGGTCCCGTCGCTGCCCCCGTCAGCTCCCGCCGCGCCGCCTGCGCAGCAGGATTCGCAGGGGTCCCGGGCTCTCGTACCCGACCCGGCGGGCGACGTCCGCCAGGGGGAGGTCCGTGGTGCGCAGCAGGTGTTCGGCCTGCTCCACCCGCAGGTCCTGGATGAGCCCGACGGGTGTGCGGCCGAGGGTACGGGCGACCGCGCGCTGGAGGGTCCGCTCGCTGACGCCGAGCTCCCGGGCCGCGTCCGCGATCGGCGCCGGGTCCGCGAGCCGGGTCCGCGCCCACTGCTCGAAGGCCGCGACGAGCGGGTCGTGGCGGGCCAGGGCGCTGGGAATGGCGTACGCCGCCTGAGAGGCCCGGTCGTCGACGACGAGGTAGTGCCGGACCAGGTCCGCGAGAGCGGGGCTGCGCGTACCGACGATGGACAGGGCCAGGTCGAGGTGGCCGAACGCGGCGCCCGCCGTGGTGACCCCGCCGGAGCTGACGACCATCCGGGTCTCGTCGAGCGTGACCCGGCGGTAGCGGTCCCGGAAGATGGGGGCCAGCCACCAGCTGGTCGTCGCCCGCCGGCCGTCCAGCACCCCCGCCTCGGCCAGCAGGAACGTTCCGGTGCAGGAGGTGGCGAGCGGGGTGCCGCGCTCGCGGGCCCCGTCCAGGACCCGGCGGGCCGGGCGGTACGCCGCCGACGCGACGGCCTCGACCAGGGCCTCCGGGCGGCGCTCCATCAGTGCGGGCACCACCAGCAGGTCGGCGTCCTCGGCGACGGAGACCGGCTCGGTGTCGATGCGGTGGCCGAGCCCGGTGCGCACCCGCCGCCGCACGCCGACCGTACGGATGTCGAAGGCGGGCGGCGGGGCGCCGGCCACCCGGCCGCGCAGCACGTCGGCGGTGTGCAGCACGTCCAGGACGGCCGAGATGCCCGAGTCGAAGACCCCGTCGAGGGCCAGTACGGCGACTTTCACCGCTCCACGGTAGCGCCGGACGGCCTCGGCACGGTTGTCGGAATCCGTGCGGAAGCTGCCGGATCCGACACTCCCGATCGGCCCGGACCCTGCCTAGGGTCGTTGGCATGACCACGTATGAGACCAGCGCCCCGCCCGCGACCGGCGCCGCACTCCGCAGCCGCACGCACACCTGGCAGCCGCGCCCGGAGACGACCCCGGAGATCCTCGGCATGAGCGGACTGGAGATCCTCCGGGCGAGCCTCAAGGGCGAACTGCCCGGCGCGTCGATGATGAGCACCCTGGGCTTCCGGCTCACCGAAGCCGCCGAGGGCGTCGCCGTCTTCGAGGGAGACCCGGGCGACCACCTGCTCAACCCCATGGGGACGGTGCACGGCGGCTTCCTGGCCACCCTGCTCGACTCGGCGCTCGGCTCGTCCGTGATGACCCTGCTCCCGGCCGGCACCGCCTACACCACGGTGCAGCTCGGGGTGCACATGATCCGGCCGGTCATGGCGGACACCCCCACCCTGCGCTGCGAGGGAACCGCCCTGCACGTGGGCCGGACCACCGCCACCGCCGAGGCCCGGGTGACCGGCACGCACGACGGCAAGCTCTACGCCCACGCCACCACGACCTGCGCGATCCTGCGCGCGGCCTGACGCGCGCCGGCCCGCTGCGGGCCGCGCAGGCCGAAGGGGCGCCGGGGCGCACATCGCCCCGGCGCCCCTTCGGCTGGATCGCCGCTGTGAGTAAGGATCACCCCGTTCGGGTGGGGCCGCCACTCGAACGGGGGGTCGGGAGCGGCCGGCGGACGGCAGGGGCCGGGGCGTGGGAGAAGCGGCCCCTGCCGTCCTGGGTCACGGGTCAGCCGTGGCTGACCCGCAGCTCCTTGATGCCGTTGAGCCAGGCGGCCCGCAGCCGGCGAGGGCCCTCGCCGGCCAGCCGCAGGTCGGGCAGCGCATCGGCCAGGGCGTTGAAGATCAGGTCGATCTCCATCACGGCCAGGGACTTGCCGAGGCAGAAGTGCGGACCGCCGCCGCCGAAGCCGAGGTGCGGGTTCGGGTCGCGGGTGATGTCGAAGACCTCCGGGTTCTCGAAGACCTCGGGGTCGTGGTTGGCGGAGGAGTAGAACATCCCCACCCGGTCTCCCGCCTTGATCTTCTGGCCGCCCAGCTCGGTGTCCTGGGTGGCCGTGCGCTGGAAGGACACGACCGGGGTGGCCCAGCGGACGATCTCCTCCGCGGCGGTGGACGGCCGGGTCGCCTTGTAGAGCTCCCACTGCTCGGGGTGGGTCAGGAAGGCGTGCATGCCGTGGCTGATGGCGTTGCGCGTGGTCTCGTTGCCCGCGACCGCGAGCAGCAGCACGAAGAAGCCGAACTCGTCGGAGCCGAGGTTGCCCTGGCCCTCGGCGGCCACCAGCTGGGTGACGATGTCCTGGGCCGGACACTCCTTGCGCTGCGCCGAGAGGTTCATCGCGTAGCCGATGAGCTCCATGGCGGCGTTGGAGCCGACCTCGGCGGTGATCGCGTACTCCGGGTCGTCGTAGGCGATCATCTTGTTCGACCAGTCGAAGATCTTGGAGCGGTCCTTCTGCGGTACGCCGATCAGCTCGGCGATGGCCTGCAGCGGGAGCTCGCACGCCACCTGCGTGACGAAGTCGAAGCTTCCGTCGGCCGCTGCCGCCGAGGCCTCCTCGACGATCTTCCGCGCCCGGTCGCGCAGGGCCTCCTCCAGTCCGCGGATGGCCCGCGGGGTGAAACCGCGCTGCACGATCTGGCGTACGCGGGAGTGCTCCGGCGGATCCATGTTCAGCATGATCAGCCGCTGGGCATCAATCGCATCACGCTGGATGTGCTCGTTGAAGCGGATGATCGCGGTGTTGGTGGTCGAGGAGAACAGCTCGGGGTGCGTGGAGACGTACTTGACGTCCGCGTGCCGGGTCACGGCCCAGTAGCCCTCGTCGTCGAAACCGGTGACCCCCCGCCGCTGCGGGCACCACCACACGGGGGCGGTCTGCCGCAGCCGGGCGAACTCCGGGTAGGGGACCCGGCTCTGGAGGAGGTCGGGGTCGGTGGCGTCGAAGCCATCGGGGAGCGCGGGGCAGGACATCGGGCAACTCCAAAGTCTGACGGACCATCAGAAGTTGGCTTGAAGGTAGTAACGAGTTCCAGAAGTGACAAGGGTCGAAGCGCCAACTGTTGCGTGTGGAATCCGTGCAGGGCGCGTGCAAGACCCTTGCGTGCGGGGCCCCAGGTCATAAGACTGCGGATAGAACTAGAACGCGTACTAGTTCGGGGCGGGGCGCCGGGACGGCCCGCCGCGCTGGCGCTGTGCAGGAGAGGACGAGCTCATGGCCGCGGAACCCGTCATCGTCGAAGCCGTACGCACCCCCATCGGCAAGCGTGGAGGCGCGCTCGCCAACCTCCATCCCGCCTACCTGCTCGGTGAGACCTACCGCGAACTCCTCGCCCGTACCGGAATCCAGCCGGACTGCGTCGAGCAGATTGTCGGCGGCACCGTCACCCATGCCGGCGAGCAGTCCATGAACCCCGCCCGCAACGCCTGGCTCGCCATGGGACTCCCGTACGAGACCGCCGCGACGACCGTGGACTGTCAGTGCGGCAGCTCGCAGCAGGCCAACCACATGGTCGCCAACATGATCTCCGGCGGCGTCATGGACATCGGCATCGCCTGCGGGGTCGAGGCCATGAGCCGCGTACCGCTGGGCTCGGGCTCCAAGCACGGCCCGGGCAAGCCCTTCCCGGACGAGTGGAACGTCGACCTCCCCAACCAGTTCGAGGCCGCCGAGCGCATCGCCCGCAACCGGGGCCTGACCCGCGAGGACGTCGACCGCCTCGGGCTGCTCTCGCAGGAACGGGCCCAGGCCGCCTGGGCCGAGGAGCGCTTCAAGCGCGAGACCTTCGCCGTGCAGGTGCCGACCACGGAGGAGGAACAGGCCGCCGGCCAGGGCATGTGGCGCCTGGTCGACCGGGACGAGGGCCTGCGCGACACGAGCATGGAGGCGCTGGCCCGGCTCAAGCCGGTCATGCCCACCGCCGTGCACACCGCGGGCAACTCCTCGCAGATATCCGACGGCGCCGCCGCCGTGATGTGGGCCTCGCGCAAGATGGCCCGCGCCCTCAAGCTCAAGCCGCGCGCCCGGATCGTCGCCCAGACGCTCGTCGGCGCCGACCCCCACTACCACCTCGACGGTCCGATCGACGCGACGCGGGCCGTGCTCGGCAAGGCCGGCATGTCCCTCAGGGACATCGACCTCGTCGAGATCAACGAGGCCTTCGCCTCCGTCGTCCTCAGCTGGGCCAAGGTCTTCGACCAGGACCTGGAGAAGGTCAACGTCAACGGCGGCGGCATCGCCCTGGGCCACCCCGTCGGCGCCACCGGCGCCCGCCTGATCACCACCGCACTGCACGAGCTGGAACGCCGCGACAAGGAGTTCGCCCTGATCACCATGTGCGCCGGCGGCGCACTGGCGACCGGGACGATCATCCAGCGCCTCTGACCGCGCCCGCGCGCACACCCCGCGCGCAGGGTGCAAGTGATCCCGTGGGATGGGATGCAGAAGGCCCCGGTGGCCGGACCTGGGGAGGCCGGCCACCGGGGCCTTCGAATGTCTTGCTGCTACTGCTGCAGGCGGTGCCGCGGCTCAGTACCAGTGGTTGGCCTGCCAGAAGTTCCAGGCCTGGACCGGGCTGCCGTAGCGCTCGTTCATGTAGTCCAGACCCCACTTGATCTGGGTGGCCGGGTTGGTCTTCCAGTCGGCGCCCGCGGAGGACATCTTCGACGCCGGCAGGGCCTGGACCAGGCCGTACGCGCCGGAAGAAGAGTTGGTCGCGGTGTGGTTCCAGCCGCTCTCGTGCGAGACGATCTTGTCGAAGGCCGCGAACTGCGCCGGGTCCTTGATCATCTGCTGCGCGATCGCCTTCGCACCCGTCGGGGCGGCCTGCGCGGGAACCGCGGCCAGCATGGAACCGGCGACGCCCAGGGCGAGGACGGAACCGACGAGGGTCTTCTTGGAAGCGGCGATGCGGCGGATGACAGCGTTGGACACGGATGAACCTTCCGAAGGGGACAAGGGCGGTCGCACGCATGCCGAAGACGTGCGTGAGCCACTCACGCGAGGGAGAGGGGTTCGTCGGCGGGGGGTGAAGCACCCCTGCCGCCTTGCGACACATTCAGTTCTACAGACGCCCCGACGCCCTGGCAAAGGCCCCGTCTACTAGCCCGCCTCGCACACCCCGGCCCACCGAGCGCACCTCAAAAGGGACAAGCAGGCCCTTATGGGTCGTCGAAAGGTCTACTACCCACCCTCGTATGTGACCTGGGTCCTGTGGGCCGCCTCACCGGAGACGGCCCCCGAACTCACCCTCGGTGGCCGGACGGGCACCCGTCCGTGGCAGGTTCACGGACGTCCGGGCCCCCGGATGCGAAGGACACGGGCGCATCGAACGCGGCTTTGCGCGTCGCCCGCCGCAACGCCCTCAGCAGTGTGCCGCCGAGCGTGAGTGTCAGGACGACCGTGAGCACCGCCCGGCCCAGGTCCCAGCCCAGCGAGGTCGCCAGGTAGTACGCGACGAACCGCGCCAGGTTCGCGGCCAGCGGCTCCCCCGCATGGAAGGAGATGCCGTCGTTCATGCCCGGGATGATCGTCCACCCCTGCAGGTTCATGACCGCGCCGTACGCGAAGGCGCCCGCGAAGCCGTACGCGGCCAGCATCAGCAGCTCCGCCCGGCCGCGGATCCGCTCCGGGCCCGGCAGCAGGCCCGCGCCCAGCGAGAACCAGCCCATCGTCAGCATCTGGAACGGCATCCACGGCCCGACGCCGCCCGTCAGCAGGGCGGAGGCGAACATCGTCACCGATCCCAGGACGAACCCGAAGCCCGGTCCGAGCACCCGGCCGGCCAGCACCATCAGGAAGAACATCGGCTCCAGGCCGGCCGTGCCCGCGCCCAGTGGTCGCAGCGCCGCCCCGACGGCCGCGAGCACGCCGAGCATCGCCACCGCCTTCGCGTCCATGCCGTTGTCGGCGATCGTCGCCACCACGACGGCGACCAGCAGGGGCAGCAGCGCCGCGAACAGCCACGGCGCGTCCTGGGAGTGCGCGAGCAGCCCCGACTGCCGGTCGGCGAGGAGCGGCCAGCCGAAGGCCGCGATGCCGATGAGGGTCACCAGCGCGAGGGCGGCGGCGGCCCGGGGGCTGATCCGGACCGGGCGTCTCGTCGGGCGGTCCGCCGGGCCGGTCATCGGCCCGCCGCCGCGTCGAGGGCCTCGGCGACCTGGCCCACGGTGAGCCAGTGGCCCGGCGCCAGCACCTTCGCCACCTGCGGCGCGAAGGCCGGTGAGGACACCACGACCTCCGCCGTCGGGCCGTCCGCCACGACCTCCCCGCCCGCCAGGATCACCACGCGGTCGGCCAGCTCGGCGGCCAGCTCCACGTCGTGGGTGGCCAGCACGACGGCGTGCCCGTCGGCGGCCAGGCCGCGCAGGATGTCGATCAGGCGGGCCTTGGCGGCGTAGTCCAGGCCGCGGGTCGGCTCGTCGAGCAGGAGCAGGGCGGGCCGGCCGGTGAGGACCAGCGCCAGGGCCAGGGCCAGGCGCTGGCCCTCGGACAGGTCACGGGGGTGGGTGTCGTCGGGGACGCCCGGCAGCAGCCCGGAGACCAGGTCGCGGCAGGTACCGGGAGCCGCTCCGGCGTCCGCGTCGGCGGCGGCGCACTCGGCGGCGACCGTGTCGGCGTAGAGCAGGTCGCGGGGCTCCTGCGGGACGAGGCCGACATGGCGCACCATCTCGGGCGGCGCCGTGCGGTGCGGGGTCCGGCCGCCGACGGTCACCTCGCCGGTAGTGGGGGCGAGCGTACCGACGAGGGTGGAGAGCAGCGTGGATTTGCCGGCGCCGTTGCGGCCCATCAGGGCGATGGTCTCGCCGGGCGCCACCGTGAGGTCGATGCCCCGCAGCACCTCGGTGCGGGCGCGGCGGAGGCCGAGGTTCCGGGTGCGGGCGGTGTCTTTTGTCGTGTCGCCTGCGGAGTCGCCTGCGGCGGGCTCGGCGGGCTCCGGCCTGCCGCGGCGCAGCAGGCGGCCGAGCAGACCGGGTGCGGCGCCGCTGCCGGGGGCGCCGCCCCCGGACCCCCGCGCCTCAAACGCCGGCGGGGCTGGAATGGCGGACCCCCGCGCCTCAAACGCCGGCGGGGCTGGGACGGCGGACCCCCGCGCCTCAAACGCCGGCGGGGCTGGGACGGCGGACCCCCGCGCCTCAAACGCCGGCGGGGCTGGAATGGCGGACCCCCGCGCCTCAAACGCCGGCGGGGCTGGGATGGCGGGCCCGGTCAGAGGGGGCGAGGGGTTGCCCGGTGCGGAGCCCGCCGCAGGCGAGAGGCGGCTGCGGAGCGGCGCGGCCCGGCGGCGGGCGTCGCGGACCGAGAGGGGGAGCGGGGACCAGCCTGCGAGGCGGCCCAGGGAGACCACCGGCGGGCAGACCGGCGAGACGGCCATCACCTCGGCCGGGGAGCCCAGGACCGGCGCCGCGCCGCGCGCGGGCAGCAGCAGGACGCGGTCGGCGTACTGCACCACCCGCTCCAGCCGGTGCTCCGCCATCAGCACGGTCGTGCCCAGGTCGTGGACCAGCCGCTGGAGGACCGCCAGGACCTCCTCGGCCGCCGCCGGGTCCAGCGCGGACGTCGGCTCGTCCAGCACCAGCACCTTCGGGTGCGTCGTCAGCACCGAGCCGATCGCCACCCGCTGCTGCTGGCCGCCCGAAAGCGTCGCGATCGGCCGGTCGCGCAGCTCGTTCAGGCCCAGCAGGTCGAGGGTCTCCTCCACCCGGCGGCGCATCACCGCGGGCGGCAGGCCCAGCGACTCCATCCCGTAGGCCAGCTCGTCCTCCACCACGTCCGTCACGAAGTGGGCCAGCGGGTCTTGGCCCACCGTCCCCACCACGTCCGCGAGCTCCCGCGGCCGGTGCGTACGCGTGTCGCGGCCCGCGACCGTGACCCGGCCGCGCAGGGTGCCGCCCGTGAAGTGCGGGACCAGCCCGCTCACCGTCCCCAGCAGGGTGGACTTGCCGACCCCGGACGGGCCGACCAGCAGCGTCAGCTCGCCCTCCGGGATCTCCAGGTCGACGCCCGCCAGCGAGGGGGCGGAGGCGCCGTCGTAGGTGACCGACACCTGCTCGAAGCGGATCACAGCGACGCCTCCTTGGGCGGTACGGGTGCCACGAAGGCGGGCAGCAGGCCGATCAGGACCGCGGCCGCCGGCCACAACGGCAGCGCGGGGGCCACCAGCGGGACCACCCCCGGATGCAGACCGGCCGGATCGACACTGCCGGCGTGGATGAGCAGGCCGGCGACGGCCGCCCCGGAACCGGCGACCAGCCAGGCGCGCACACCCCACCGGTCGGGCCGGTAGCGGGTGCGCACCGACCGGCGCCCGCCGAGCCGCAGGCCCGCCAGGGCCAGGGCCGCGCCGATGCCGAGCACGGGCAGCCCATACGCGGCGCCCTGCGCTGCCAGCAGCCCGTACGTGCCGGCGCACATGCCCAGCAGGCCGCCCAGCGTGAGGACGGTGGTGGTGTGCCGGACGGCCGGCGGGACCTCGGCCGTACGGCCGTAGCCGCGGGCGTCCATCGAGGCGGCGACCGCGACCGAGCGCTCCAGGGCGCCCTCCAGTACCGGCAGGCCGATCTGCAGGACGGCCTTGACCCCGCCGGTGGGGCGGCCCCGCAGCCGGCGGGCGGTGCGCAGGCGCACGACGTCGGCGACCATGTTCGGCGCGAAGGTCATGGCGACGACGACGGCCACCCCTGCCTCGTACAGGGCGGCCGGCAGGGACTTCAGCAGCCGGGCCGGATTGGCGAGGGCGTTCGCCGCGCCCACGCAGACCAGGAGCGCGGCCAGCTTGGCGCCGTCGTAGAAGGCGAAGACGAGCTGTTCGGCGGTGACCCTCCCGCCGAACCGGATGCCCTGCGCCCACGCGGGCAGCGGGACCTCCGGGAGGACGAAGAGGGTGTGCGAGCCGGGGATGGGCGAGCCCAGGAGCATCGAGAAGACCAGGCGCAGGCCGACGACGACCAGGCCGAGCTTGAGGAAGGCGCCGTAGGAGCGGGCCCAGGGCGCGTCCGTGCGGCGGGCCGCCACCACGAAACCGGCGACGCCGACGATCAGCCCGAGGAGCAGCGGGTTGGTGGTGCGGGACGCGGCGGTGGCGAGCCCGAGGGCCCACAGCCACCAGGCCCCCGCGTGCAGGGCGGTGGCCCGGCCGGCCTGCGGGGGCCTGAAGCGTTCGTACGCCGACCGGCGCGGGGCGTCAGCCGCCCCGGGCGCGCTCCGCCGGGCCGGGGGCACGTCGCCGGGTGCGGCTCCGGTGGGCGCTCCCGTGCCTGCTCCTGCGGGTGCGGGTGCGGGTGCTGGTGCGGGTGCTCCGGCGCGGAGGGACGTGGGGCGGGACGCGGGGTGGGTCATCGGCCCCGGCGGCGGGACTGCCACACGCCCGCGGCGGCCAGGACGGCGACCGCGGCGATGCCCACCAGCAGGCCGGCGGACGGGCCGCCGCCCGGGGCGGACCCGGACGGCTCGGCGGACGCCTGCGCCGCGCCGGTCTCCGCGATCTGCTCCCCGCAACCGTGCTGCGGGTAGCCCGAGATGGCGCACAGCAGCGCCGCACTGTTGTAGCGCAGCGGCTTCGCGACCGCCGCCAGCGCCTCGGCGGTCGTGGCCTCCGGCGCCACCTGCGCACAGGCCGTGCGCGGGGCCTCCTGCGGGACCACCTCGCCCGACGGGGCGTCCGCCTGCACACCGAAGTCGATGACGAGGGCCACCCGCTTGCGGCCCTCCGCCGGGGCGGTCGCCCCGCACACGGCCTCGAAATCGGCCGCGGCCCGCGGCTTCGCCGCCTCCGTCGCCGCGTCCTTGCTCACCGCGAAGCGGAAGCCCTGGACGGAGCCGTCCGCGGGGCGGGCCAGCGACGGCCCCTGCGAGGCGTACGACCACTGGCCGCCCGCCGCGCCGTCCCAGAACGACCAGTAGCGGTAGCCGGCCGCCAGCGCCGGAGCGGCGGCCAGCAGGGCCAGGACGATGCCGAGGGCGAGGGCCGCGGCGGGCAGGCGGCGGCGCATCAGAGCTGGTTCTTCTTCCGGCGGCCGCTCAGCAGGATGCCGATGCCGATACCGGCCGCGGCGCCCGCACCGATGATCCACCAGAGGTTCTGGCCGCCGGACGGCTCCTCCTTCTCGCCGTCCACCTCCGTCGCGGCGGTGTCCGCACCCTGCGGGGCCGGGCCCGTCGCGTTCAGCGCGGCCACGAGGTCGGTGCCGCCGAAGGCCTTCGGGTCGGTGCCCGTGGCGTGCGCGGCGAGGACCAGGGTGCCCAGGGCGGCCGGGGAGCCCTTGGCCCAGTCGGCGGAGTTGCCCTTCAGCCACTCCAGCGCGCTGGCCGCCGACTGCTTGTGCCCGGCCGCGGCGAGCGCGATCACCGCGTCCGCGGTGTTGCCGGTGTCCGCGGTCGGCTGGTCCGCACCCGGGGTGAGGGCGGTCAGGTGGCCGTCCTTCTTGAGGGCCTCGGCCAGGTGGCCGGCAGCGCCCTGGGCGGCGGCCGCGGCTCCGGCCGCCGGGTCCGCGGCGGCCGGAGCCGGGCAGGCCAGCGCGGTCGCGGGGGTGTCCGTACCGGACGGGACGACGGCCGTTCCCTTGCCGAGGCCGGCCAGCGTCGCCGCGGCCGTGGCGTCGGCGTTGGCGACGAGCTTGCCGCCGACCGGCTGGAACGCGAAGGCGCCCCGGTCCGCGGCCGGCTCGGCGTCGCAGCCCAGCTGGAAGGAGAGGAGAGCCTCGTACGGGGACTTGCCCGCCTTCGACTTCGTCTCGGCCGGCTTCACGCCCGCCGTGGTCAGGGCGCTGATCACGATGGCGGTCGAGTTGGCGTCGGTGCCGCTGTCCATGGCGCCGCCGGGGTTGGAGCTCCAGCCGCCGTCCTCGTTCTGTACGGACTTCAGCCAGCCCACGGCCTTCTTGACGCTGTCGTCGTGGCCGCCGAGGGCGGTCAGCGCCTGAACGGCCGCGGCCGTCGCGTTCGAGTCGATGTACGCCGTCGCGTCGCAGTCCTTGGTGGTGTCCGCGCGGAAGGCGGGGAAGGAGCCGTTCGCGCACTGCTGGCCGACCAGCCAGTCCACGGCCTGCGCCGCGGGCTTGACGCCGACGGTGTCCTGGGCGAGCAGCGCGAAGGACTGCCGCCACACGCCGTCGTAGGTGGGGTCGTTCTTGCCGTAGAGCCCGGAGGGGATGACCGGGGGTGCGGAGGGGGAGGGCGGCGCGGTGTCGGCGAGGGCTGCGGGGGCGACACCCACGCAGAGCACGGCGGAGGCGGCGAGCGCGGCGGCGCTGCGGCGGACGGTCATGGGGGAGGGTGCCTCTCCTGCTGGGGAACCGGGGCAGGCACGCGCGGGCACCGGGCTCCGGCTCCGTTTTCCTCGACGGTGCCGGCCGCCGGGAAGGTCCGGCGGCACGAGCCGCTCACTCCGGTACGGGGCATTCCGGCTCCCCGCCGGGCTGGTGCCGGGGGCGGGTCACGGTTGCGGGTCAGCGCCGGATTCGCACCGGCTTCCCCCCGCGCGGGGCGTGGACGACCGCCTCACTCTACCGGCCCGTAGCTCCCGGGTCCGGGCGGTGTGCGCCGGATCATGCCGGGGCTCCGCCCCTCCGCCGTCACAGCGCCCGGTACGTCACCGGGTCGGTCCCCGGGACCGCCTCGGCGCGGCCCTGTTTCACCAGCCGCCGCAGGTGCGCTTCCGCTTCCGAGACGGCGATGTTGCGGGAGCCGTACGGGATCTGCGCCCAGGGCCGGTTCCACTCCATCCGCTCGGCGAGGCCCCACGGGGTCAGCGGCTCGGCCAGCAGCTCCCACAGCCCCGACAGGCGCTCCTCGTGGTGGTCCAGGAGCTCCCGTACGCGGGCGGGTGCGTCGGTGAAGGCGTGCTGGTGGGCCGGGAGCACCTCGGCCGGTGCCAGGCGGCCGATGCGTTCGAGGGAGTCGAGGTAGTCGCCGAGGGGGTCGGTGACGCGGGTGTCCTCGGGCGCCTCGTAGAGGCCGATGTGCGGGGAGATCCCGGGCAGCAGGTGGTCGCCGGAGAAGAGGCGGCCGTTGCCGGGGAGGTTCGCCGGATGCTGTTCCTCCAGGTGCAGGCAGACGTGGCCGGGGGTGTGGCCGGGGGTCCAGATCGCCCTCAGCCGGCGCCCGGCGAGGGGCAGCAGCTCGGCGGGGACGATCTCCCGGTCGGGGACGGCGGCGCGCAGTCCGGGCAGGGTCCGCATACGGCCGCTCGCGCGGGCGGCGCGCAGCGGGGCGATGTGCTCCTCGGGGGCTCCGGCGGCGGCGAGCTTCGCGCTCATGTAGTCGAACCACACGCCGGGCTCGGAGGAGCGGGTGCGGACGACGACCTCGGTGTCGGCGGCGTGCATGGCGATCCATGCGCCGGACGCCTCGCGGACCTTGCCGGACAGTCCGTGGTGGTCGGGGTGGTGGTGGGTGATGGCCACGCCGTGGATGTCGGCGATCGCGATGCCGAGCACGTCGAGGCCGGCGACGAGGGTGTCCCAGGATTCGGGGTCGTCCCAGCCGGTGTCGACGAGGACCGGGCCGCGGTCGGTGTCGAGGACGTGGACGAGGGTGTGGCCGAGGGGGTTGTCGGGGATGGGCACCTTGATCCCCCACACGCCTCCGCCGTGATCGGTGACCTGTGACGTGTCCTGCGGCATGAGCCCTCCGCCTGTCGGCCGTCCTCGGACGAGAACGCGTTCCAGTAGTAGCCCAAGTCGACCATCTGGGCGGCTTTCTGGCTAGTCGTTGGATCTTCTCCACTCTTCCGTCCTGGCCGTGGACTCCTGGAACTAGAACTGGTATCAGTTCGGGAACGCCAAGCCGCAGGAGGCCTCAGCCATGACGGAGCTCGTGGAACACGGAAAACTGTTCATCGGCGGTGAGTGGACGGATCCGCTGGGCACCGACACCATCCGGATCGTCTCCCCCCACACCGAGCAGGTCATCGGCTCCGTCCCGCACGCCTCCGAGGCCGACGTCGACCGCGCCGTCGCGCTCGCGCGCAAGGCCTTCGACGAAGGACCCTGGCCGCGGATGACGCTGGAGGAGCGCATCGCGGTCGTCTCCCGCATCAAGGACGCCATCGCCGTCCGCCACGAGGAGATAGCCCGTTCGATCAGCTCCCAGAACGGCTCCCCGTACTCCTGGAGCGTCCTGGCCCAGGCGCTCGGCCCGATGATGGTCTACGACGCCGCGATCACCGTCGCGCGCGCCTACCCGTACGAGGAGCACCGCCAGGGCGTGCTCGGCCCGATCCTGGTGCGCCGCGAGCCCGTGGGCGTCGTCGCCGCCGTGATCCCGTGGAACGTCCCGCAGTTCGTCGCGGCCGCCAAGCTGGCCCCGGCCCTGCTGTCCGGCTCCACCGTGATCCTCAAGCCCTCCCCGGAAGCGCCGCTGGACTCCTACATCCTCGCCGACATCGCGCGCGAGGCCGGAGTGCCCGAGGGCGTGCTGTCGATCCTGCCCGCCGACCGCGAGGTCAGCGAGTACCTCGTCGGCCACCCCGGCATCGACAAGGTGGCCTTCACCGGTTCCGTGGCCGCCGGCAGGCGCGTGATGGAGGTCGCCGCGCGCAACCTCACCCGGGTCACCCTCGAACTCGGCGGCAAGTCCGCCGCCGTCGTCCTCCCCGATGCCGACATCGAGACCGCGGTCGCCGGGATCGTGCCTGCCGCCTGGATGAACAACGGCCAGGCCTGCGTGGCGCAGACCCGGATCCTCGCCCCCCGCAGCCGGTACGAGGAGGTCGCCGAGGCCCTCGCGGCGGCGGCCGGCGCGCTCGTCGTGGGCGACCCGCTCGACCCGGCGACGCAGCTCGGCCCGCTCGTCGCGCAGCGCCAGCAGCAGCGCTCCCTGGACTACATCCGGATCGGTCAGGAGGAGGGCGCGAAGGTCCTGGCGGGCGGCGGCCGCCCGGCCGGCCTCGACCGCGGCTGGTACGTGGAGCCCACGCTCTTCGGCGACGTCGACAACTCCATGCGGATCGCCCGCGAGGAGATCTTCGGCCCGGTCGTCTGCCTGATCCCCTACGGGGACGAGGCGGAGGCCGTACGGGTCGCCAACGACTCGGAGTTCGGCCTCAGCGGCAGCGTCTGGACCGGCGACGTCGAGCACGGCATCGACTTCGCCCGGCAGATCCGCACCGGCACCTTCAACGTGAACACCTTCAGCCTGGACATGCTGGGGCCGTTCGGCGGCTACAAGAACAGCGGTCTCGGACGGGAGTTCGGCCCCGAGGGGCTGGGCGAGTACCTGGAGCACAAGATGATCCACCTGCCGGCGGGCTACGAGGCGGGTGCCTGATGGGCGACCGCTGGCAGGTCGAGGTGGACCGGGGGGTCTGCATCGGCTCGGGCATGTGCGTGAACCACGCCCCGGACGGCTTCGTCCTGGACTCGGCGCGCCAGTCCCACCCCCGCAGCCCGCAGTCGGACGCGAGCGAACCGGTCCTCACGGCGGCGGAGGGCTGCCCGGTGGAGGCCATCATGATCACGCTGGCCGTCACCGGCGAACCGGTCTTTCCGCCGGAGGAGTAGGGGAGTAGAGGAGCAGCCGGGGGCGGGGTCGTCGGCCCCGCCCCCGGCCGCTGCCGATCACTTCCGCTCGGCGGCGCTCCGCTCGACGCAGAACTCGTTGCCCTCGGGGTCGGCGAGGGTCACCCACCCGGTGCCGTCGGGCCGGCGGTGGTCGCCGGCGACGGTGGCGCCGAGGGCGAGGATGCGCTCGACCTCCTCGTCGCGGGTGCGGTCCTGCGGCTGAAGGTCCACGTGCACGCGGTTCTTGACGCTCTTGGCGTCGGGAACGGTCACGAACAGCAGCGTCGACCCGGGCGCCGTGACCAGCGCTTCGGGGTCCCCGGGGAAGTCGTCGTCGGCGAGCGAGCCGTCCAGAACGGCGGCCCAGAACTGACCCAGTCGGTAGGCGTCGGAACAGTCAACTGTGATGTGTCGTACGAGAGAAGCCATGGGGCGCACTATCGAACGCGCCAGTGACCGCTGTCCACCGAAAATGGGGGCCGGTCCGGGTCCGGCCGGCCGGGGAGGCCGGGCCGGACCCCGGGCGTCCGTCAGGCCGCAGCCGCCGCTGCCAGCCCGCGGGCGGGCCGCCGCGCGGTGATCGCGTTGTGGCTGCGGCCCTCGCCGAGGTCGTCGAGGACCGGGCGCAGGTCGGCCAGGGCGAAGGAGCGGCGCAGCCAGCGGTCCGCGCCGTCGTAGCGCGGGGTGAAGCCCGTCCGCCCGTGCACCGTACGGCGGTTGTCGAGGATGATCAGTTCGCCGGGCCGCAGCACGATGCCGCGCAGGGAACCGAGTACGGCGTCCTCCAACTCGGCGAGCGCGACCCGGGCCGCCGGGGTGGTGCCGACCGTGCCGTGGAAGTCCACCCGGAGGTCGGGCCGGCCCACCGGGCCGGAGAGCACCGGCACGGGCGGGGTCAGTACCTCCTCGTCCGTGTCGTGGACGAAGGAGGTGCTGAACCTGGTCCTGAACTCCGGCCGGCGCAGGGCGGCGACGGTCTCCCCGTCCAGGTGCGGCAGCACGTCCCCGATCCCGCCGGTCACGGTGGCGGCGCGTCCGTCGCGGTCGCCGCGCAGGCAGATCAGGCTCAGGAAGTGCGGGGCGGCGGGGTGGAAGCCGTCCTCCGTGTGGAGTTCCAGCAGGATGGAGCCGCTGTTCTCCTGGCGTGTCTCGGCCCCGCGCTTGGGGCTGACGTCCTGCACCAGGTTGCCGCTCTTCTCGTCGCTGTACGAGATCGACCGGCCCAGGACCGACATCACCATCAGCTGGCCGAGCGTCGCCACCGGGACCTCGCTCCAGGCCGGCTCGTCCTCCACGCGGTCCGGGGTGGCCGGCAGGCTGCCCAGCGGGAGGCCTCGCAGCAGGAGGGTGCCGGCGGTGTTGCTCGCGTCGCGGAAGGCGATCAGCGCGCGCCGGACCCGGCTGGGCAGGGCCGCGGCGGCGAGTTCCACGGCGTGGAGGAGGTCGGTGCTGTGCAGTGAGTAGTCCGCGTACTGGGCGGCCAGCTTCAGTGCGGCGGCCTCGATGATGTCGGACTCGGTCTCGCTCAGCACGATCCCGGACGGGCGCGCGTCGGCGTACGAGAATTCTTTTCTCATGAGGGCTTTCCTTTCAGCGGGTCGGCTCGGCTATGCGGCCGGGGCGGGACGGCGGCCGAGGCGGTAGACGGCGGCGGGGCTGAAGCCGCGCCAGGCCTGCTCGCGCGGGAGGTGGTTCAGGAAGCGGGCCCGCTCCCAGTGCCGGGCGACCCGGTCCACGACCCGGCGCCCCGGCTTCAGGGCGATGTGGTGGACGTCGACGGCGACGGTGCGCGGCACGTCCTCGCCCGCCACCAGCTGGTTGACCATGTGGACCGCGAGCGAGCCGAACTGGGTCGCCGCCTCGGTGAGTTGCGGCACGCTGTAGTCGGGACGTCCGAGGCCCCTGCGGAGTTCGCGGTACATCTCGCCCGGGATGTGAGACCTGGGGGCGATACGGAAGATCACTTCCCAGGTGCTCAGCACGTCGGCGTCCTCGGCCAGGAGCTGGCCGTCGAAGATCCTGCGGACCAGCCGGTAGTCGAAGCACTGGGCGGCCAGCATGCCGGCCATGTCCCAGCCGGTGACGAGGGGCTTGCGCTGGCGGCACGCCTCCTGGTGCAGGGCGATCTTCGCGCGCAGCCCCGACGGGGTGGTCACGTCGACCCCGTCGATGACGACCTCGGCGCGGCGGACCAGTTCCCGGACGTTGTCCCGGGTGATGCCGACGGGCACCACCTCGGCCCGGACGTGCGGGTTGATGGCGCGCAGGGCGTCGGCGCCCACCTCGGCCTTGTTGCGGCCGAGGTCGTCGACCGTGGCGTTCTGCCGGTTGAGGTTGTTCAGCTCGTAGGTGCCGACGTCCGCGAGGACGAAGTCCCGGTACCCCATGCGGCCCAGGGGCTGCACGGTGGCGCCGCCGATGGAGCCGCACCCCGCGATGAGCAGGGGGGTGTGCCGGATCTGCTCCTGGAGCGCCGCGGGGATCAGGCCGCGGTTGCGCTGGGTGAGGGAGGCGTAGTAGAGCTCCTCGCCCAGTTCGCGCGCTTCCGAGGGGGTGCCCACGTCGGGCGGGCCGCTCGGGTCCGTGCTCATGCCCGTACTCATGTCCGTGGCTCCTTCCGTGCTTCCTGGAACGCGCTCAGCCGGGCCGCGACCGATCCGGTCTCCCCGGAGGCGAGGATCGCGTCGAGGTGGTTCATGGTGGGGCGCAGCGCGTCCCCGTGGGTGAGGACGAAGGGGTACGAGCGCTGCTGCTGGTCCCACATGGGTGCGAACAGGTCGGTGGGGTCGGCCGGCAGTGCGGGTACGTCGAGGGTCCGTGTGCGGAAGCCGAGCATCGCCAGCTGGAGGACGGCCCCGTTCGGCTTGCCGTCGCCGACGATCGCCGCGCCGTCGACGGCCAGCGCCTGCAGACAGCCCTCGGCCCAGCCCCGGTAGACCCACCAGGGGACGGAGACGGCGGCCTGCGAACGGTCCATGGCGTAGTCGCGCATGAGCCGCTTGCCCTCCCAGACCCGGTCCGCCGGGGTGGCCGGGCCGAGTTCGTCGGCGAGCCGCAGGCCGTAGTCGCGCTCCACGACGAACGGCCGGTGGGCGTCGTCGCCGAGGAGGGTGTGCTCGGGGCTGCGGGTGCGGGCCAGGGTGCCGTAGCCGCGCAGCCGCCAGGTGTCCTCCTCCACCACCAGGGTGTGCTGGTCCTGGAGGGCGTGGGCGTCGTACGGCTCGGCGGCGAGGTCCGCGGCGGCGGCGAGCCCCTCGTTGAGCCAGCCCCGCTTGAGGTACTGGGCCAGCCGGAACCGGTAGATGTCGTGGAGGTACGCGGGGGGCAGCTGCGCGCCCCGCACGGTGAGGGTCAGCAGGCCCTCGGGGCTGGCGGAGCGGAACAGCGGTTCGCCGTCCACGCGGCTGTCGAGGTCGGGCAGCCGGATCGCGGCGGTGTCCCGCAGGACGCGCTCCCGGTAGGAGGCGGTGGCGTACCCCGTGGGGGTGGCTGTGGTCACCGGACCTCCGGGACGCCGAACAGCTCGCCGGTGATGACCAGCGCGAGCGCTTCCGGGCTGCCTTCGTAGATGCGGGGGCCGTAGGCGTCGCGCAGGACGCGGTCCATCCCGTCCTCCCGCTGGAAGGCCGCGGCGCCGATGAGGCTCATGGCGGCGTCGGCGTTGTCGATCGCGGCGCGGTCGGCCACCAGCTTCGCGACGGCGGGTTCGTAGGCAGGGGTCGGGATGACGGTGTCGGCCTTCAGCACCGCGTCCAGGTACAGGGCGCGCGCGGCGGACACCCGCGCGGACATGTCCGCGAGCTTGCGGGCGGACATCTGGTGCTCGAAGAGCAGCCGGCCGCCCTGCCGGCGGGTGCCGGCCCACGCGACGGCGCGGTCGAGGGCGTGGCGCGCGATGCCGGTGGCGACCGCGGCGCAGGTGACGCGGGTGAGGTTGCCGATGGCGACGTTGAGGTCCCAGCCGCCGTTCTCGTCACCTATGACGTTCTCTTCGGGCACGCGGGCGTTGTCGAGGATGAGTTCGCCGGCGGGGGCGGTGCGGTAGCCCACCTTGTCGTGGATCTCGCCGCGGGTGACGCCGTCCTGTTCGAGCTCGGTGACGAAGCAGGTCAGTCCGGTCGAACCGGGGGCGCCGTCCAGGTTCGCCATGACGGTGGCGTACGTGGCGACGGGGGCGTTGGTGATGTAGCGCTTGGTGCCGGTCAGCAGGTACTCGCCGCCGGACCGGCGGGCGACCGTCATGTCCTGGGCGTGGGCCGCCTGTTGCGGCAGGACCAGGTCGGTGCCGTTGCGCTCCTCGGCGACCGCGTTGCAGGCGAGGACCGGCTCCGGGCCGAGGAAGGCGGGGAGGTACTTCTCCTGGAGGCGCGGGTTCTCGCAGATCAGCAGCGGGGTCTGGAACAGGCCGGTGGCACCGAAGACCAGGGCCATGCCCGGGTCGGCGGAGGCCAGCTCCTCCAGGGTCAGTGCGATGGCGAGCTGGCTCAGCCCGAGGCCGCCGAAGTCGCGCGGGATGGCCATCCGCAGCAGGCCGAGCGCGTGGCCCTGGCGGACGGTGTCCCAGTCGATCTGGCCCTTCTCGATCCGGTCGCGCTCGGCGGCACCGGGGGCGACCTCCTCGCGGGCGAAGGCGACGACCTGTTCCAGGAAGGCGGCCTCGACGGAGTCGAGCAGCGGGTGGGCGGCGGGGTTGTGCGCGTACGTCATGGTGGTTCCTTGTCCGATGGGGTCAGTGCTGGATGGCGAAGGTCGTCAGGGCCTGCCCGACGGCGAACGTCTGCATGACCGGGCCATGGGCGGCGACGCGGCGGCTGGTGACGGTCCGCAGGAAGGTGCGGCGTCCCGCGGTCAGGGCGTCGAGGTCCGCGGAGGCGATGCGGAACACGTGGGTGGGCTTCGCGTCGGTGAGGGCGCCCCGGGGGTCCAGCGTGAATTCGGCCGCGGGCTCGGTGACCACGAAGCGGACTGTGGCACCCGCGGCCTCCCAGGCGGGAGCGGACTGCGCGGCGGCGGCCAGCGCGGTCGGGATTTCTTCGGACGAGAGGGCCATGCGGATTTCCTTCGCGTTCGGGGTCGAAATGGTGTGTGAGTGCCGGACGGCGGGCCGGTGAGCGCAATGTGCGGCGAATCTGCGGGGTTACCGTCGGAAACATGATCCGTGGGGAATGAAAGCGTTTCCGAAGGGGAGCCGGGTGGATTCGGCTCGGGCTTCTTCGTTCGCGGCGCCGGCCGTGCGGTGATCATCAAGCTACAGATATTCCTGATGCCTTGTCCAAGAATTCAATTGCCGCTCCATGCGAATGGAACGGACGGTCCAGCGGGCGGTAATCGGCCGTCCATCGGAGGCTGGAAACGGCTGGTGGAACGGAATGCGCGGCCACTCGCGGGGCGTCGTGCGCAAGGTTTCCGGAAAACGCGAAGTGGGCTTGCAGTCGGGGGTGTCTGCAAGCCCACGTTCAGGGGATGTGTGGTTGTTCGCGGCGGGAACCGGGGTGCGTACGCCGGTTCCCG
>NZ_SSBM01000096.1:0-1362 GCF_004795115.1 Streptomyces sp. A0592 | reverse complement strand
GGTGTCGGGGATCCAGGAGCCGTGGAGGCCGGCGGTGACGCGGTGGGGGAGGTGGATGGTGGCGAGGGTGGTCAGGCCGGCTGCGTCGAGGATGAGGAGTTGTGAGGCGTCTTGTTTGAGGTCGGAGACGATGGTGAGGAGGTAGCCGTCGTCTTCGTTGGTGGCGCCGTGGGCGGGGACGTAGACGGCTTCGCTGGGCAGGCGTGCGTCGCCGGTCTGGTGGATGCGGCGGGCGCCGGTGGTGCGGTCGTATTTGACGAGGCCGTAGCTGCCGAGGCCGTTTTCGTCGGGGAAGGCGATGGCGTACTGGTAGCGGTTCTCGGCGCCGAGGTAGTCCTCGTTGAGGGTGGGGAATTCGATGGGGAGGTCGTCGATGATGTGTTCGTCGACGGTGTGGGCGTGCATGTCGATGGTCCAGCGGCGGGTGTAGGAGCGGGAGACGGGTTCGCTGCCGCGGCCGGGGGCGCCGGTCCACCAGTTCCAGGAGAGGTGGAAGCCTTCGCGGTCGACGGTGGGGCCTTCCAGGACGATGCGGCCCTGGCGGTCTTCGTAGGCGTTGGAGACGTGGAGCATGTTGCCGGGTTCGATGGAGTACCAGCGGATGTGGTGGTGTCCGTCGGTGCCGCGGGGCATGACGCCGATGCGGGAGGGCTGCTGGTCGTTCCAGCCGTAGGGGATGCCGGAGTGTTCGGTGGGGTCGAAGGTGACGTTGCCTTCGATGAAGACGATGTGGCGGCGGGTGAGGGCGAAGTCGTGTTTGAGGGCGCCGGTGGCTCCGGGGACTTCGGCGGTGTGGACGAGGGTGCCGGTGGCGTCGGCGACGTGGTAGGTGAGGTAGGGGGGGAAGGGGGAGGAGCCGAAGAAGTGGAGTTCTCCGGTGACGGGGTCTTCCTTGGGGTGGGCGGTCATGGCGGTGCGGAGTTTGCCGTTGAAGTCGTGGGCGCCGATGGTGTCGAGTTCGGGGGTGAGTTCGAAGGGGAGGTTGGCTTCGCAGAGGGCGAGGAGGCGGCCGGCGTGTTCGATGATGTGGGTGCCGGCGGTGCTGGCGGTGAGGTCGGGGCCGTGTTCGGTCATGTAGGGGGCGCCGTCGAGGGCGGGGGTGTGGACCCAGCGGTTGCGGTACCAGTCGGCTTGTCCGTTGTGGAGGCGGATGCCGTGGACCATGCCGCTGCCCTTGAACCAGTGGGTGGGGGTGATGCCGGGCTTGGGGTTGTGGCTGTTGCGCAGGAACCGTCCGGAGAGCTCGGGTGGGATGGTGCCCTCGACGGTGAGGCCGGTGGCGGTGACTTCCTCCGCGACGGGGGTGAAATGGCCGGTCAGGTAGGGCGGCTTCGCAATCGTCATGACACGAACTCCTTCAAG
>NZ_SSBM01000095.1:0-1368 GCF_004795115.1 Streptomyces sp. A0592 | reverse complement strand
CTTTCGAACATCGTCAAGGCGTATGACGTGCGTGGCGTTGTGCCGGACGAGTGGGACGAGTCGCTGGCGGAGCTGTTCGGTGGTGCTTTCGTCGAGGTCGTGGGTGGTTCGGCGATCGTGGTGGGGCATGACATGCGTCCTTCGTCGCCTGGTTTGTCGGCGGCGTTCGCGCGGGGTGCGGCGGCGCGTGGTGTGGATGTGACGTTGATCGGTCTGTGTTCGACGGATCAGTTGTATTACGCGTCGGGTTCGATGGGTCTGCCGGGTGCGATGTTCACGGCGTCGCACAATCCTGCGCAGTACAACGGGATCAAGATGTGTCGTGCGGGTGCGGCTCCGGTGGGTCAGGACACGGGTCTGTCGCAGATCCGGGTGCTGGTGGAGGGGTGGCTGGACCGTGGCGCGCCGGAGGTTCCGGTGGGGACGGTGCCGGGGACGGTGACGGAGCAGGATTCCCTGAAGGGTTATGCGGAGCACCTGCGTTCTCTGGTGGACCTGGCGTCGATCCGTCCGCTGAAGGTCGTCGTGGACGCGGGCAACGGGATGGGTGGTCACACCGTTCCGACGGTGTTCGAGGGCCTGCCGCTGGATGTCACGGAGATGTATTTCGAGCTGGACGGTACGTTCCCGAACCACGAGGCGAATCCGCTGGATCCGAAGAACATCGTGGATCTGCAGGCGCGGGTGCTGGCGGAGGGCGCGGATCTGGGGATCGCCTTCGACGGGGACGCGGACCGCTGCTTCATCGTGGACGAGCGCGGTATCGGGGTGTCGCCGTCGGCGATCACGGCGTTGGTGGCGTCGCGTGAGCTGGCCCGCAACGGTGGTTCGGGCACGGTGATCCACAACCTGATCACCTCGATGTCGGTGCCGGAGGTCGTGCGTGAGAACGGCGGCACCCCGGTCCGGACGCGGGTGGGCCACTCCTTCATCAAGGAGGAGATGGCCAGGACGGGTGCGATCTTCGGTGGTGAGCACTCGGCGCACTACTACTTCAAGGACTTCTGGAACGCGGACACGGGCATGCTCGCCGCGCTCCATGTTCTGGCGGCGCTGGGCGGCCAGGACGGGCCCCTCTCCGCGCTGGTGGCCTCCTACGACCGGTACGAGGGTTCGGGGGAGATCAATTCCACGGTCGCGGACCAGGCGGGTCGTCTGGCGGCGGTGCGGGAGACCTTCGGCGGCCGTGAGGGCGTGGGCCTGGACGAGCTGGACGGTCTGACGGTGACGGGCGAGGGCTGGTGGTTCAACGTGCGTGCGTCGAACACCGAGCCGCTGCTGCGCCTGAACGTCGAGGCCCGTGACGCGGACACCCTGGCCCGGGTCCGTGACGAGGCCCTCGCCCTCATCCGCGCCTGACCGTCCCGG
>NZ_SSBM01000094.1:0-1390 GCF_004795115.1 Streptomyces sp. A0592 | reverse complement strand
CTAGTAGTGCTTTGTTAGCTGGTCTTGTCGCGGTGGGTGTCTGGTAGTTCGCTGGTTGTATGAGGGCGGGTGAGCTTGCTGAGTGTCGGGGCCGGTTGGAGGAGTTCGCCGGGGAGGTGTTAGCGCCGCTGGTCCGCAGGGACCAGCGGGCGAAGGGCCAGTTGTATCTGCGGGGCCTGCTGCTGGACGGCCGACGCAAGTCGATGCAGCCGATGGCCGAGCGGCTCGGGGTCGACCATCAGCAGTTGCAGCAGTTCATGACGTCCTCGACCTGGCGGGTCGCTGACGTGCGGGCCGGCCTGGCGTGGCGGGCCGTGCGGGCGGTGCGACCGCAGGTATGGGTGGTGGACGACACCGGTTTCCCCAAGGACGGCACCGCCTCGCCGGGGGTGGCCCGCCAGTACTCGGGCACCTTGGGCAAGGTCGGCAACTGTCAGATCGGCGTCAGCGTCCACGCCGCTTCCGATACCGCCTCGTGCCCGCTGTCCTGGCGGCTGTTCCTGCCCGCCGCGTGGGACGAGCCCGAAGCCGCCGCAGGCCGGAGGGCCTGCCGGATCCCCGATGACGAACACCACCGCCCCAAGTGGCAGCTCGCTCTGGACATGCTCGACGAACTGGCCGGCACCGGTCTGCGGCCCGCGGTGCTGGTCGCGGACACCGGCTACGGCGCGAACGCAGACTTCCGCCACGGTCTCGAAGACCGGGGCCTGGCCTACGTCCTGCAGGCCAAGGCCGAGATGACCGCTTATCCGCAGGCCGTCGAACCGCACCAGCCCGCCTACGGCGGACTCGGTCCCCGCCCGCTGCCCCGCTACCGCACCCGACCCGTGTCTTTGCGTGAGCATGTGCTGGCTGCCGGACGGCAGCAGGGACGGACCCTGACCTGGCGCAAGGGTTCGAAAGCCGCGATGAGCTCGTACTTCGTTCTCCTGCGTGTCCGCCTGGCAGGCCGGCGCCCGAAGCCTGCCGCCGACGGCACGATCCCGCTGGTCTGGCTGATCGCGCAGTGGCCCGAGGGAGAGGCAGAACCGGTGAAGTACTGGATCTCGAACCTGCCCGCCAGCATCCCGGCGAAGGACCTGGTCCGGCTGGCGAAGTCGCGGTGGCGGATCGAGCACGACTACCGCGAGCTGAAGACCGCTCTGGGCCTGGACCATTTCGAGGGCCGGTCCTTCATCGGCTGGCACCGCCACGTCACCCTGGTGACCGCCGCCCACCTGTTCCTCACCGAACTGCGGAGGGCCCCAAAAGCCCCTGCCAGGGCCTGACCCTCTACCAGGCCCTGGACCTCCTCCAACACCTCATCGCCACCTGGACCGGCACCTGCCCCACCTGCCACCAACCAGTCCCATGGCACCCCTACGACACCACCTAACAAAGCACTACTAGG
>NZ_SSBM01000093.1:0-1635 GCF_004795115.1 Streptomyces sp. A0592 | reverse complement strand
CTAAGGGCTGTCCCGTAACTGTCAGGAGGGGTGAGAGTCGGGCTCAGCCTTCCTCGTGGTCTGCTGCTGCGGCCCAGCGACGGATGTGTGGGTCGGGATGGACCCCGGCGGATGTGAGCGTGCTTTCAAGTAGTTCGTACAGGTGTGGCGGGTATGCCGCGCGGGAGGTAGGCAGGCCCAACAGGACCCGGTGGCGCATCCGCAGGTCGGTGGCTTCGGCGAACACCCGCAGGGATGCCTCCAGCCAGGCGGCCTTGACGTCCTGTGACTCGTCCAGCGCGGGATCACGTACCCCGCCGGGTCCGTACGCCGGAGACCGATCTGCACGCAACGGCACATGGGCGCTGTACCAGGCCCGCACGGCACCAGCCCGCTCGGCATCCGTGCCGGTCCGCAGATAGTCGACCAATGCCGCCATCACACGGCGGCGTCCGAATGCGTAGACCGCCGGCTCGACGAACCAGCGGCAGAAGCTGGGATCCGGGTCGTGTACGGCCGCCGCCATCAGCGGGACGAACCACTCGTCGGGCAGACTCGCACGTCCGAGCAGGGGCTTACGCACCGCATGGGCAAGGTGGCGGGCATACCGGTCCTCCGGCTCCATACCGACGTCTCCGACGCCCAGCAGCTGGGCCAGCTCTATCACGCATGTCAGGAATGAACGCGGTTCTATGCCGCTCTGCTCGTCTTCAGCCACGGCAGCATTCTGGACCGGCCACCTCGGCAGGCACAGGCCCGATGGCCGCCGGCGCTGGGGCGGAAGAGGACTCGCGCAGCCTCCCTTGGGTGGAACGATCACGGTGTGACTGGTGTGATCACAGCGTCGGAGCCGTCCTGGATAGCCCCGTTCTCAGGGCTGAGCCCTCGCGCCTTCGGGAAGCTGGTGACCGTGCTGCGACGTGAGGGGGCGGATGTGGTCCGCAAGGGCCGGCCGTGGAGTCTTCCGCTGGAGGACCGGGCTCTGCTGGTGGCCGCGTACTGGCGCACGAACCTGACCATGCGGCAGCTCGCTCCGCTTTTCGGGGTGTCGAAGTCGACGGCGGACCGGATCATCGACCATCTCGGGCCGATGTTCGCGCTCCAGCCCCGCAAGCGGTTCGCCAAGGACGCCGTGCTCATTGTGGATGGGACCCTGGTTCCCACCCGGGACCACACCATCGCCGAGCGGTCGAAGAACTACCGGTACTCAACCAACCACCAGGTCGTCATCGACGCCGACACCCGGCGCGTCGTCGTGGTCGGTCGACCGCTGGCCGGGAACCGCAACGACTGCAGGGCGTGGGAGGAGTCCGGCGCGAAGGCCGCCGTCGGCAACACCCTCGTGATCGCCGACGGCGGATACCCGGGCACCGGACTCGTCATCCCGCATCGCCGAGAGCGTGGCCAGACCGAACTGCCGGACTGGAAAGAAGAGCACAATCGGTCCCACAAGCAGGTCCGGGCCCGGGTCGAGCACGTCTTCGCCCGCATGAAGACCTGGAAGATCCTCCGCGACTGCCGCCTCAAGGGAGACGGTGTCCATCACGCGATGCTCGGCATCGCCCGGATGCATAACCTCGCTCTCGCCGGATAGGCCAACGGGCTTCACCGTGATCAGCCATGCCCGAGATGACCCGAAGATCATTTACGGGACAG
>NZ_SSBM01000092.1:0-2556 GCF_004795115.1 Streptomyces sp. A0592 | reverse complement strand
TCAAGCCGCAGACCTTCAACGCCGGTCCGTCGGAGATCGAGGCGCTCAACGGCGGCTCGCTGGACATCGGTTTCATCGGTCCCTCGCCGTCGATCAACGGCTATGTGAAGTCCAAGGGCTCCAACCTGCGGATCATCTCCGGCTCCGCCTCGGGCGGTGTGAAGCTGGTCGTGAACCCGGAGAAGATCAAGACCCTGGACGACCTCAAGGGCAAGAAGATCGCCACCCCGCAGAAGGGGAACACGCAGGACGTCGCCTTCCTCAACTGGATCTCCGAGAAGGGCTGGACGGTCGACCCGGAGTCCGGCAAGGGTGACGTCTCCGTCGTCCGCACCGACAACAAGGTCACCCCGGACGCCTTCAAGCAGGGCTCCATCGACGGCGCCTGGGTGCCGGAGCCCACGGCCTCCAAGCTCGTCTCCGACGGCGGGAGCGTCCTCCTCGACGAGACCGCCCTGTGGCCCGACAAGAAGTTCGTGATCACGAACATCATCGTGTCGCAGAAGTTCCTCAAGGAGCACCCGGACGTCGTCGAGGCGGTCCTCAAGGGCACGGTGAAGACCAACGAGTGGATCAACGCCAACCCGGAGAAGGCGAAGGCCTCCGCCAACGCCAAGCTGGCGGCGGACAGCGGCAAGCCGCTCGACGCGAAGATCCTCGACCCGGCGTGGCCGAGCATCCAGATCACCGACGACCCGCTCGCCTCGACGCTGAAGACCCAGTCGGACTGGGCGGTCAAGGCGAAGCTCATCGAGCAGCCCGACCTGGCCGGCATCTACGACCTGACGCTCCTGAACAAGGTCCTGAAGGCCGCCGGCAAGCCCGAGGTCTCCGACGCCGGCCTCGGCGCCAAGTAACCCGTAATCCAACTGTCCCAGGAGGTGACGACCATGGCCACGACACTTGCCAAGGCTGCCGAGGACACGGTGGCGGAGCACACGCACGCCGCCCGTATCGAGCACGTCTCGAAGTCCTTCTCCGGCCCGGCCGGAGCGCAGCTCGTCCTGGACGACATCAGCCTCGATGTCGCTCCCGGGGAGTTCGTCACCATCCTGGGGGCCTCCGGGTGCGGGAAGTCCACCCTGCTCAACCTGGTCGCCGGCCTGGACAGGCCGTCCGCGGGGTCGATCGAGACCCCCGGCGGCCGCCCCGCGCTCATGTTCCAGGAACACGCCCTCTTCCCCTGGCTGACCGCCGGCAAGAACATCGAGCTCGCCCTGCGCCTGCGCGGCGTCGCCAAGGCCGACCGCACCACCGAGGCCGAACGCCTCCTGGAGCTGGTCCGCCTCGGCGGCGCCCACGGCAAGCGCGTCCACGAACTCTCCGGCGGCATGCGCCAGCGCGTCGCCCTGGCCCGCGCCCTCGCCCAGGACAGCCGCCTGCTGCTCATGGACGAACCCTTCGCGGCCCTCGACGCCATCACCCGCGACGTCCTCCACGGCGAACTCACCCGCATCTGGGAGGAGACGGGCCTGTCGGTCCTGTTCGTCACCCACAACGTGCGCGAGGCCGTCCGCCTCGCCCAGCGCGTGGTCCTGCTCTCCTCCCGCCCCGGACGGGTCGCCAAGGAATGGACCGTGGACATCCCCCAGCCGCGCCGCATCGAGGACGCGGACGTCGCGGAACTGTCCCTCGAGATCACCGAACACCTGCGTGGGGAGATCCGCCGCCATGGCCAGCACTGAAACGAAGGCGACAACGGACGACCTCGCGGGACTCGAGGCCGGCCTCGACGCCCTGGACGCCGTCCAGACCCACCGCACGCCGGTCCGCGAGGTCCTGGTCAAGAAGGTCCTGCCGCCGCTCCTGGCGGTCGGCCTGGTCCTGGTGGTCTGGCAGGTCCTCGTCTCCCTGAAGGTCACCGACGAGACGAAGCTCCCCGCCCTTTCCGCGGTGTGGGACAGCCTGTCCGACATGTGGCTGAAGGGGACCCTGCTGGAGGTCATCTGGACCTCCGTCTCCCGCGGTCTGCTCGGCTTCCTGCTGGCCCTGGCCATCGGCACCCCGCTCGGCCTGGTGGTCGCGCGGGTGAAGTTCGTGCGCGCCGCGATCGGTCCGATCCTGCAGGGCCTGCAGTCCCTGCCGTCGGTGGCGTGGGTGCCGCCGGCCGTGCTCTGGTTCGGCCTCAACGACGCCATGATGTTCACGGTGATCCTGCTCGGCGCCGTCCCCTCCATCGCCAACGGCCTCGTCTCCGGCATCGACCAGGTCCCGCCGCTGTTCCTGCGGGCCGGCCGCACGCTCGGCGCCACGGGTCTGCGCGGTGCCTGGCACGTGGTAATGCCGGCCGCACTGCCCGGCTACGTCGCCGGCCTCAAGCAGGGCTGGGCGTTCTCCTGGCGCTCCCTCATGGCCGCCGAGATCATCGCCTCCTCCCCCGACCTGGGCCTGGGCCTCGGCCAGCTCCTGGAGAACGGCCGCAACAACATCGACCTGCCCGGCGTGTTCCTCGCGATCATCCTGATCCTCGTCGTCGGCATCGCCATCGACCTGCTGATCTTCAGCCCCATCGAGCGGTACGTCCTGCGCAGCCGCGGCCTCCTGGTCAAGAGCTGA
>NZ_SSBM01000091.1:0-2634 GCF_004795115.1 Streptomyces sp. A0592 | reverse complement strand
AACCGGCTCAAACACCACCGGGCCGTCGCCACCCGCTACGACAAACGCGCCTACGTTTTCCACGGCACCATCACCACAGCAGCCATCAGACTCTGGCTCCGCGCATGATCCGCCGGACAGAACCTAGTCCCCCGGGACCCGTGGATGCCCGGGGGCGGACCGAGCCGGCCCGCCCCCGGGCATCCACGGCGAGCTGTGACTAAGCTGCCATTTCCTGCTGGGCGGCCGCGCCGGGCAGTTCCTGCCCCGACCTGTTCTTGACGAGTTCGACGTTCTCGACGAACAGTTGGAAGAGCAGCTGACTCGCGCCGAGCTCACGGCCGTTCTTGCCGTTGGCGCCCTGTGCGATGCCCAGGCTGTACGGTTCGTTGTCCTCGGCCTTCACACCGATGTACCCGCCCAGCGTGCCCTCGTTCGCGTTCGCGTTCTGGTAGCCGCCGCCGTTCGCCGTGCGGATCAGGTCGTTCTTGTAGCCCGGTCCGAGTGCCATGTGCGCCTGGTTGAAGAGGAGTTCGTGGGCGCCGGGCTTCAGCGTGAACTTCAGCTGGACCGCGTAGGAATCGCCCTGGAAGTCGTAGTACGCATCGGCCTGACCCTGGTCGCCGAGGTGGGACCCGATCGTCATGCCGGAGTACCCCTTCTGCCTGAACTCCTTCGCTGTGCCCTCGCCGCCCGCTATGTACGCCACCATTTCGTTCCGTGCGGCTTCGTCGCCCCAGTAGGTGAGGGCGCTGTGGGCCTCGTCGAAACTCATGGAGCGGTACAGCTCCATCCGCCCGGAGGCCTCCGGCATGTGCGCCAGATCGGCCAGGAGCCGAGGACCGACGGTCGCGATGATCTCATCGATCCTGCGCGGAGGCTTGCTGGCCTTGAAGCCCTTCGCGTTCTTCTTCGAAGCGGCGATCTGTGTGGACTTGGCCTTGGCCGCGGAGCTGCTGGATCCGCCCACTCCTGCCTGTTCCTCCCAGTACTCGACCGTCAACCGGTCCTGCGGGCTCGCGACACGCTGCACCGCGTGGTGGGAACCGGAGGCGGCCGAGGGTGCCGCTTGGCGCTGGACGTCCGCGACGGCCCGGTGGCCGGGTGCCATGACCCGGCTGGCGTTCGCCTCCGCCTCCCGCTCGAAACGGTCCGACGGGTCGGAGACCTTCAGCCCCGACCCGTTGTCGGTACCCGAGACCGGCCCTTGGCGCTGCTGGATGACGTGGGTGAGTTCGTGGGCGAGGGTGTGCTTGTCGCCGCCGCCGGCACCGATGACGACATGGCTGCCCGAGGTGAAGGCGCGGGCCCCCACCTCGGCGGCGGAGGCCTTGGCGGCACTGTTGTCATGGATGCGGACGTCGGAGAAGTCCGCACCGAGGCGGGCCTCCATGTCGCTGCGGGTGGCGGCGTCCATGGGCCGTCCGGGGGCGCGCAGGACGTCGTGAACGGCGGACCGCTGCACCGCCGGCTGTTCGGACTGCCCGTGTCCGCATCCGTCCGTGTGCCGGTGCTGCTCCTGGTCCCGCCCGTGACCGGCCCGCCGGAGCATCTGCACGACCGCGGCGTTGCCCGCGCTCGCCTGGAGCCCCATCAGCCCCACGGGCGCCGCGGCCTCCTGCTGCGGGGCCGCCGTACGACGGGCGGTCTGCAGCAGTTGTTCGTCGGTCTTCTGCGTCGGGCGGGGGTGCCTGGGACTCACGCGATCGCCTTTTCGTAACGTCGGGGAAGCCGCTTCGCACGGCTGCCGGGCCACACCCCCAAGGGGCGGTCAACCGTCGTGACCAGGGGTTCTGAAGCATTATCAGCCAGCCTGCCGACGCTCAGGCCGTGATCGGCGCCCGACGTCGACTCTCTGCCCGGACGTACATCGAGCCGTGCAACCGCAGTGCCCGTCAAGGCAGACCGACCAGGCCCCAACCCCGTCGGGCGGCCTCCATGGTCATATCGCCCCATTCGCGCAGCAGCGCGGTGAAGTCCTCGAAGGTGTCCGGGCGGCCGGCCCAGCCCGCACACTCCGCCTCGAACGCCTCACGCAGCTCGCCGAGCCGCGACTCCACGCGCGCCCAGGCCCGTACCTTGCCGGGCAGCGCCCCGGGCGGGCACACGACGAGGACCGACGGGTGCCAGCGATCGACGGCCGGCGGGAAGAACCCTCCGCCGCCGCTCGGCGCGGGGTCGTCGGCGGGATCCTCGTCCCAGACGAGACCGGCGAGAAGGGCGTCCATCGGCTCGCGCACGGACGCGTCGACGAGAAGCCGCATGTCGTCCCATGCGTCTCCTGCGCGGGCATGCGGGCCGAAGGCGCCGGTGGTGCTGCGGAAGTCGTACTCGGCGCACCACCCGGCCCCGTGCGCCGGGGGCCGGGCCCTGCCGATATCGGCCGTCTCGCCCTTGCGGTACTCCTCGTCCAGCGCCCGGATCCGGTCCTCGACCGGGACGGTGCCCAGGTGCTCCCAGTCCGCGATGAACAGCGTGAGACACAGACCCATGGCAGCAGCATGGGCAGACCCCGCGGTGACGGAAGGAGCCTAGGAGTTGTCGTCAAAGTGTCACGCCCACATCAGGAGCGACGCGAGGGTGACGGCTGCTTGGTAGGACTGGGCGGTCTTGTCGTACCTGGTCGCGATGCCGCGCCACTGCTTGAGCCGGTTG
>NZ_SSBM01000090.1:0-3411 GCF_004795115.1 Streptomyces sp. A0592 | reverse complement strand
GCGCGTACGCCGCGGTTCCCGGGCGCTGCGGGTCTCAGACCTGCGGTGCGTAGGTGCCGAAGCTCCAGATGTTGCCCTCGCCGTCCCGGGCCATGTAGTCGCGGGAGCCGTAGTCCTGGTCGGTGGGCCCCATCAGGACCTCCACACCGTGCTCGACGGCCCGCCGGTGGTGGGCGTCCACGTCGTCGACCACGACGTAGACCCCCGAGGGGCCGGCGCCCTCCATGGCCTTGTCGAAGGCCCCGCCGGTGCCCTTGCTGCCCAGCATCACCACACCGTTGCCGTACGCCAGCTCCGCGTGCACCACCGAGCCGTCGTCCCCCTCGTACACGGCGACCTGGCTGAAGCCAAAGGCCTCGGTCAGCAGCTTGATCGCCGCCTTCGCGTCGCGGTAGACCAGCGTGGGACAGATGGACGGAACGCCTGCCATGACGATCACTCCCTCTCGTGACGGTGACCCGCGTCACACAGCATGGCAGGCGCCGTCGACGGTCAGCGGAAGGTGTTGCACTGGGCCATGTCGCCGGTCCGGTAGCCCTGGTAGAACCACTGCTGGCGCTGCTCGGCCGAGCCGTGCATCCAGGACTCCGGGGTCACCCGGCCCTGGAACTTCTCCTGGATCCGGTCGTCGCCGACCGCGGCCGCCGCGTCCAGCCCGTCCCTGATGTCCTGGTCGGTCAGCGTGGTGATCAGGGGCCGGCCCGTGGACTCGTCCGGGGTCCGCGTCGCATTGTGCGCCCACACCCCCGCGTAGCAGTCGGCCTGCAGCTCGACCTTGACCGCGTTGCTGTTCGCGCCCTGCTGCCCGTCCTGGGCGCGCTGCAGGGTGCCGGTCAGGTTCTGGATGTGGTGCCCGTACTCGTGGGCCACGACGTACGCCTGGGCGAAGGGGCCGCCGCTCGCGCCGAACTTGGTCCGCAGCTCGTCGAAGAAGCCCAGGTCCAGGTAGACCTGCCGGTCGGCGGGGCAGTAGAAGGGGCCCACGGCCGCGGTGGCGGCTCCGCAGGCGGTGTTCACCCGGCCGGTGAAGAAGACCGTCGACGCCGGGCTGTACTGGCCGCCGCGCCGCGTGAACTCCTGCCGCCAGAAGTCCTGGGTGCTGTTGACCACGGCGACCAGCCGGCAGTCCTCGCGCGCGTTCGCGTCCTGACCCGTCCGGCACGCCTGCTGGACCTGGTTGACGGAGGACGCGGCGGGAGCCGGCTCCTCGTCCCCGGAGGACAGCCCCAGCTGCTCCGGCCCCACGCCGAAGAGCAGGCCCATGATCAGCGCGAGGATGCCGACGAGGCCGCCGCCGATAGTGGCCTTCCCGCCCGGGATGCGACTGCCACGCACGTCCTTGACCTCGGACGTGTCCAGATTGGCGTTGTCGTCGAACTGCATCCCGCACCGCCCTCGATCCGTGAAGCCGGCGCGGCCGCGTGACCGCCCCTGCGGCGAGTATCAACCTATTCAGCCGGATATGCGCCCTGGCCCCTCCTCGGGGGCGCCTGGGCCGAACGGGGGACGCGGGGAGCGGACCGGGTGCGGCCGGGCGGCCCCGCCGCCGCCCCGGAAAGCAGTTGCACACCCCCGGTAGAATGTCTCCCATGGCAAATCTCCTCGCGGATTAGCGGCGTCGAAGCCTCGCGTCCTGCCCCCTTCCGCCGTCCCCACCCGCCCTGGAGTATTTCCGTGATCACCGCCACCGGCGTCGAGCTGCGCGCCGGCGCACGCATCCTCATCGAGTCCGCCTCTTTCCGCATCGCCAAGGGCGACCGCATCGGGCTGGTCGGCCGCAACGGCGCCGGCAAGACCACCCTCACGAAGTGCCTCGCGGGAGAGGGCCAGCCCGCCGGCGGCTCCATCACCCGTTCGGGCGAGGTCGGCTACCTGCCGCAGGACCCGCGCACCGGTGACCTCGACGTCCTGGCCCGCGACCGGATCCTGTCCGCCCGCGGTCTCGACGTCCTCATCAAGAAGATGCGCATGAACGAGGAGCGCATCGCCACCGGCTCCGGCGCCACCCGCGAGAAGGCGCTCAAGCAGTACGAGCGCCAAGAGACCGAGTTCCTCACCAAGGGCGGGTACGCCGCCGAGTCCGAGGCCGCGACCATCTCGGCCGCGCTCAGCCTGCCGGAGCGGGTCCTCGGCCAGCCGCTGCACACTCTCTCCGGTGGTCAGCGCCGCCGCGTCGAGCTGGCCCGGATCCTCTTCTCGGACGCCGACACCCTGCTCCTCGACGAGCCCACGAACCACCTCGACGCCGACTCGATCGTCTGGCTGCGGGACTACCTCAAGAACTACCGCGGCGGCTTCGTCGTGATCTCCCACGACGTCGACCTCGTCGAGACCGTGGTGAACAAGGTGTTCTACCTGGACGCCAACCGCGCCCAGATCGACGTCTACAACATGGGCTGGAAGCTCTACCAGCAGCAGCGCGAGGCCGACGAGAAGCGCCGCAAGCGCGAACGCCAGAACGCCGAGAAGAAGGCCGCGGCCCTGAACTCGCAGGCCGACAAGATGCGCGCCAAGGCCACCAAGACGGTCGCGGCGCAGAACATGGCCAAGCGGGCCGAGCGGCTGCTGTCCGGCCTGGAGGCCGTCCGCGTCTCCGACAAGGTCGCCAAGCTGCGCTTCCCGGACCCGGCACCCTGCGGCAAGACCCCGCTGACCGCCGAGGGCCTGTCGAAGTCCTACGGCTCCCTGGAGATCTTCACCGACGTCGACCTGGCCATCGACAAGGGATCCCGCGTGGTCATCCTCGGCCTCAACGGCGCCGGCAAGACCACCCTGCTCCGCCTGCTGTCGGGCACCGAGAAGCCCGACACCGGCACGGTCGTCCCCGGCCACGGCCTCAAGCTCGGCTACTACGCCCAGGAGCACGAGACCCTGGACCCGGACCGCACGGTCCTGGAGAACATGCGCTCCTCCGCGCCCGACCTGGACCTGGTCGACGTGCGCAAGACGCTCGGCTCCTTCCTGTTCTCCGGGGACGACGTCGACAAGCCCGCCGGCGTGCTCTCCGGCGGCGAGAAGACCCGTCTGGCCCTGGCCACGCTGGTCGTCTCCTCGGCGAACGTGCTCCTCCTCGACGAGCCCACGAACAACCTCGACCCGGCCAGCCGCGAGGAGATCCTGGGCGCGCTGCGCACCTACAAGGGCGCCGTCATCCTCGTCACGCACGACGAGGGCGCCGTGGAGGCGCTGGAGCCGGAGCGCATCATCCTGCTCCCGGACGGTGTCGAGGACCTGTGGGGACCGGACTACCGGGACCTGGTGGCCCTCGCCTGACCACCTCCCCGGCCTGCCGGGGAGGTGCCGGGACGCCGTCCCGGCCCTGATCCAGTTCCTTATGGATCATTCGGCTCAGGGGTGATCCATCATCTGAGTGAGACGGTCTCGTACCGTTGCGCGTCGTCCGACGGCCCC